>RFPJ01000045.1 GCA_009926145.1 Bacteroidota bacterium | reverse complement strand
TAATCCCACTGAAGTTGGCCCAATTTATTTACTTTTCCCCAAATGATACGAGAATCAAGTAAAAGAGATTGATCAGTTGATTTTATGGCTTCATCAAACGGCAAATCTTCAGTGTTTCTATTTCGAATATGAACCATCTGCTTTCCAGTAAATCCTTGTCTTGTCTCCCATGAGAGGTGATATCGCTGCTCAAATATGCTCACGCTGGGGTTCCAGCTACCCTCAATCACTTGTTCTTCCTCTCGCAAAAGCCACGACATACCCCAACTCCAACGATCGTAATCTGCCTTTACCCTAGGACCTAGACTCATGAAACTAAAACTGCCTTGATATAAACTATCCGAATCTACGGACTCACGAACCCTTTGTTCTTGTTCAAAGTGCATACCAATGGAATATGAATTAAATGATTGAATAAAGAGCACCTCACCCAGATTTACATTCAAATCTCCCTTTTGCCGGAACCAGTACCCGTTATTAATTCTTGACTTGGTTCTTTGAACATAATCCTGATCATAGCTAAGCTTCCAGGGCCTTTCCTGATTTGAATTGAATGCAGCATACTGCCTAAGTCGAGCTTCACCACCAACGTCTAATTCAGAAATCCCTAGTTCAATGGTATCATCATTCTTTTGCCAATTCCATTCTCCGCCCACTAAGTGCTGTTGAAATACGTTCTGATCCAAATCATATAGTCTTAGATACTCAACTTCTTGAATACGCTCTGATGACTCGTAGTTAACATCTATATTCCGAAGGTGTGCACTAATGGTGGATTGATCCGCATTGAATAAGTCATTCTGCCATTGAATACCTGCCTTATAGGCCATTCCTTGTTTAGAGGCATCATTATCTTGAGTAAATCTATTGTATTGGTAGTCACTTAAAGACCAATCGACAGTAGCTTTTAGATTAGGCGACCAACTAAAATCCCCTGCCATGGATAGAATTTGATGTTGTATGGGTGCTTTTAAAGGCTCTTTGGCAATATAGGCCCCCTTATTGGGCCCAACCCACTGATAAATGGGTTGATTGAGGCTTCCTTCAATAAGCTCATAATCTCCAAGAGAAGGTCCTAAATAGGAAAAATTCACCCTGTAGAGGTTTTCGTTATTTCGGGTTGAACTACTACTATGCTCGTATACGGAAAGTAACTCACTCATATAGAGAGTATCTTTTTTGATATAAGCGATGGCAATATTTGAAGCATCATTCCACAATCTTCCAGAATCGACATACAAATCACGAGGGTCTGTTGTGTTTTGAAGCAAGGATATGGCTTCATCGGTGAGTACTTGTTGTGCTAATAATCCATCATTGTCGGCTTCCCTACTATACATGGTACGAAATGCAAACCTTTGATCATTTGACTTTATTTCTGCCTCAGAAGCAATGAGACTTCTATTGTATCCTTGTTCAATATATTCGTATTCCACGAATATGCGGGTTTCCTGACGAATCAATTGCTGTTTTGTGAAGGTTATTTCACCTAAGGAATAATCGATAGTATAGTCAAAATCAGCTCCTCTCTTAAGCCTCTCACCGTTCAGGTACACTTTTTCAGTGCCCGCCAAAATTACCGAATACAGGTTACTACGGTCTGCACCTATTCTATAAGGACCTTGAACCCCTTCTAGAGCAGAAATCTGTTCATTGGCATATTCCCCTCTTGTGGTAGATAGTGTTCCTCTAATGGTCCCCGTTGCTTCATCTGAGTAATTCATCTTCCGCTCGAAATATCCCCCTTTGATACGTCTGTCCAAGCGATGAAATTCATTATCTTCAAACAAAATATCTACGTCGCCCATTTTCAGATCATACACAGGATTTTGAACCTGAATGAGTACTTGATCGAATTCACGAATGGTTTGGGTCGTACCATCGGGTTGAAAAGGAATATTTCGATCCGTTAATATGGCTTTTAAAGTCGTTTCATCACTGATATTTCCCTCTAGTGTAATATCGAGCCCACTTTCCAAACTTATTTCTTGATTGGTACCCGAGATGATACCCCTTGATATTCTACCCGTTTGTTTCAGCTCATACCCTTGCTGTTCAGATGTTTTATTTGCCCATAATTCAGCGTCATTGAAACGTGGTTCAAAACTGGATGTATTGTATATAAATTGAAGTTGAGAGGTATCTGCATAAAAAGCGTGATGCTCTGGACGAATCCACCAATCACCAGAATTTGGGTTCCATAACCAATGCTCAGGGTTGATTACACTCCACCGGCTTTGATCCAAAATCTGCACTTCTAATCGATTAACCACGACCCCTATGGTAATTTGCAGGGTGTCTGATACTGAAAAATTTTGGACCCTTAACGTATCGCTAACTACCAGATTAGCGGTATAAACAGAGCTTGTACCCTCTTTCACCTCTGCATGAACATTCCAAGAGGACACACTTAGAAGAAAGCACAGAAACAAAAAAAAGGGAAATAGTTTTCGCATATTCGCTACTTAATAGACTATAAGTGAATATAAGCAGTAGCGATGTATTCCCTAATTTACTCCTTTAAAGCTATTTAACCCATTATCCAAAAACCGAACAAACTTATCTTCACTTATGAATCCAAGTTCCTGAGTAACTACCGTCTCGCTAGAAGGGTCCAAGATTACATAGGTTGGAAGCGCAACATTCCCCGTTAGTCTAAACTGAAGTTGCTGATTTTTTTGAGCGTCGGCACCCCCGTCTGTGTAAAGCTTTAATTTTTTCATCTGATTGAATCTCTGCTGCACAGATGCTAAGGGGAACACATTTGATTCCATAGCTCGACAGTTGGTACAAGTGTAGCCCGTGAAATCAATAAAAACGGGTACTCCTTCTATCTTTGCTTCATCAATGGCTCGCTCATAATCGCTTAACCAGCCGGCATCCGCATCTGCATTCGAATTAGCACCTTGAATAGAAGCCAAAGTACTCACGATACCAACATCAGTAGCTTGTTTAGGTGGTAACCATGCATCCCAAATACCTAATGAGGATCCCATTAGACCGGGAATTAGATATACGCTAAACATTAGGAAAGGTATACTTAATAGTATTCTGCCTGCTCCTACAGACTCAGGTTTTTGTTCATTTTTTAGAGTAATGAAGCCTAAAATGTAAAGAGTTGCTATGATAAAAATAGCCATCCAAAAAGCAATAGCGAAAGGTCGGCTAATCCATGCCCATCCTAAGACCAAGTCGACATTGGATAAGAACTTTATAGCTGCGGCTAATTCTACAAAGCCAAGTAATACTTTAACCATATTCATCCAGCTACCACTCTTAGGCAGTGACTGTAAAAGATTAGGAAACATAGCAAATAACACGAAAGGGCTTGCAAAAGCAGCAGAAAAGCCAATCATACCAATAATCGGAAAGAACCAATCTCCTCCTGTGGTAGCAGCAAAAACAGCTCCTACAAAGGGTGCAGTACATGAAAAGGACACGGCACTAATGGTCATAGCCATAAAGAAAATGCCTAATATGCCAGAACTCTCATTGCTTTTTTGGTTCAGAAAATTCGTTAACTGATAGGGTAACTGTAGTTCATACATACCCAAAAGACTTAGCGCAAAGGCAATAAGTACCGCTGCAATGAAGAAATTAACAAAGGGATTGGATGCGAAATTTTGTGCACCCGAAACACCCACTACTGCCGCTAAAAGCATTCCAATTAGGGTGAAGGTAAGAACAATGGCAAAACCAAAAAGTAGTGCTCTACCAATTCCCGTTTTAGAATCTTCTTGCTTGGCAAAATAAGAAACCGTTAAAGGAATCATAGGAAACACACATGGGGTAAGTAAGGCTGCAAAACCTGCTAATATAGCTATCCAAAGAAACGAGCCAAGACCTGAGTCTGAAAAATCGGTGCTGGAACTGGAAGATGTTAATGTAGTACCATTTGTTCCAGGTGGTGTTCGGGTGGCTTCTTCTAAAGGATTATCAGATACCCCATTTACAAATACGGCAACGATGATGGATTTCGATGTGGGAGGCAGACAAACTCTGTCGTCACAAACTTGATAAAAAGCCTCTATATCTAGGATTTGAGTGCCGGTTTTTGAGGTGTAAATAGTTGCAGGAATCTCAAACTCGGCAAAACTACTGTGCCAACCTAGCTCAGTTTCAAAGTTTGGATCAAACTCAATTTCAGCCGTACTCTCTCTAACCTCTGATGAAACAAAAAAGTTACTTGAATTTGCAGAAAACTTAGTTGGGAAAGGGCCCGCATCAGGCGCATTAAGAACAGAATACAAATGCCAATCACCTTCTATTACAGCGCTTATTCCGATAACAAATTCATCACCAGCCAAGACGGTATCAGGTGAAGAAGTAACTCTAAAATCTACAGGGTCGGGTATTTGAGCCGATACGTATGCATATCCAAATAGTTGGATACTCGCTAATAGTAGGAGTAATCGTACATTTTGTGCCACTAATTTAGTGTTAACTAAGAACATGAGGCTAAAGGATAACATTTATGAAGAAAGTCTTAAAAAAAAAGCCACACTCATGATGAATGTGGCAATTTCTTTAAAATAAATAATAAGTTAATAAAAACCGTTCCAATTACTCGGCTTTTACGACCCAGAATTTAAGTTGTGGTTTTAGTTCACCAACCAAATGTATCGTTGCTGAATATTCACCTAATACCTTTACATCAGTATCAATAGTGATAGATCGACGGTCTACCTGTATACCTTTTTCTTCTAGCGCTTCTGCTATCTGAACATTGGTAACCGTTCCATGAATCTTATCATCTTCTCCTGTGGTAACTGCGATAGTAACTGGAGTAGATTCAATTTTCTGTGCTAGCTCTTTAGCTTCTTTAACATTTAATTCCGCTTTTTTAGCGGCACGTTTTTTCATTAATTCTAACTCGGCTATAGAACCTTTAGTAGCAAGTACTGCTTTTCCTTGTGGGATAAGAAAATTTCTACCGTAACCATCCTTAACGGTTACTAGTTCACCTGATTCACCAAGCTTTTCAACATCTTGCGTTAATATAACTTTCATAGTAATCTCGTTTTATTATCGTAGGTTTTCAGCAACATAAGGCATGAGTCCTAAAAACCGGGCTCTTTTGATTGCTGTAGTTAATTGTCGTTGATGTTTTGCACTGGTACCGGTAACACGTCGAGGTAAAATTTTACCTTGATCATTGGTAAACCTTTGTAGAGTCTCTACATCTTTGTAGTCGATGTATTCAAGTCCTGCTTCTGTAAATTTACACTGCTTTACTTTGCGAACACTTTTCTTGGGGTGCGATGGATTTTTAATCATGTTTCAATTCCTTATATACTGTTATGGGTTACTCGTCGTCGCCATCCTCTTCTTCATCCAATACTGGGAAGACTTCAGGAACTGCATTTTTCTTAATCAATTCACGATGACGTAGCATTTTTGCATCGTATTTCAAGGTCAGATAACGCATGATATCGTCATCGATTCGCATATTACGTTCTACTGGACTAATGGTTGTTGCTGGTGCAACAAAGTACATATTAACGTAGTATCCACTCTGCTTTTTGTCCATTTCATAGGCAAATTTGCGGAGTCCCCACTCTTCAACTTCTTCAATGGTTCCACCATTGCTAGTGATTAAGCTGTTGATTCTTTCAACAACCGCTGGGTATTGATCGTCCTCTAATGTAGGACGTATAATGTAGGTTAATTCGTAGAATGAATTCATATAGTTTACTTTGGATGTTTTCAGTTTGGAAAACAGTCATCTTGAAAGCACTCTTTAATTACTGAGGGATTCAGATAACAGACTTATAAAATAAGCTTTTTCTAACTAAAACCCATGCAAGAATTATTATTTATAAGTTGGTTCTAAACCAATGTATTACTTAGGCCTATCATGAGGTGATGGAGCTTATCCTCTGGGCTAATTCTAAATCTCTAGTAGTTAATTTATTACCCACATCATGGGTTGTAAGGTAAATTTCTACGGTATTATAGGTATTGGTAAAGGTTGGGTGATGTTGTAATAGCTCGGCGTTTATGCCTACCTGAACGATAAACGCTAAGGCTTCAGAAAAATCTTTGAACATCCACTTTCTTTGCATAGAGTACTCGTTTATGTCCCATTCTGGAAAGCGTTTCTGGGCTTTTTTTACATCTTCATTGGTGAGTGTTTTTAACATTTTTTAAGTATTTAAATGTTTTACCGATAATATTTTACGTTCGATTGTTTACTATTGGGTAATTAAAAAATAATTTTTTTTATTCATCTTTCAGAGAGACACAAGTTTTATGAGAGAAATATTTTCATTTTACTCATGATACATGGTTTGGTTAAAGAACGAAGACGTTGTACAATTGACATGTTAAACCCCAAACATAAAGGTACTGCACCGATGAAGTTATTTACGTCATTTCTAATTAAGGGAACTGTTTTAGGTCTTATCCTACTATTTGTTCCGAACCTCACGCTCTTTGCTGCTGACAGTAGCCATGGAATAAATGGTGGTGGTCTCGGACTTTTATGGACCTTGCCCTTCGCGGGTATATTATTATCCATTGCAATATTACCACTTATAAATGAACATTGGTGGCATCACAATTTTGGAAAAGTGTCGGCATTTTGGGCATTACTATTACTAGTTCCTATGGTCATTAGCTTTGGCTTCTCAGCGACGCTATATGAAGTTTTACACGCCTATCTACTCGAATACATCCCCTTTATTATTTTACTTTTAGCCCTTTTCACTATTTCGGGTGGTGTTCGAATTAAAGGCTCTTTCCAGGGGAGTCCCACCGTAAATACCATTATACTTGTGATTGGAACACTGTTAGCAAGTTGGATGGGAACCACGGGTGCCGCCATGCTATTGATCAGACCATTACTCAGAGCCAATGAATGGAGAAGTACTAAGAAACATGTGGTTATCTTTTTCATTTTCCTTGTAGCAAATGTTGGGGGATCTTTAACCCCACTAGGTGACCCCCCACTATTCCTTGGGTTCTTACAAGGCGTTGGATTCTTTTGGACCACTACTCATTTATTCTTCGAAATGCTGTTCGTTGTCGTAGTATTACTCATACTCTTCTATTTTGTAGATAGTTATTATTACAAAAAAGAAACCAACACCCCTCCACAAGAGGAAAAAGAAGCTTTTGGGATTGAAGGCGGCATTAATTTAGTACTTATTTTAGGCGTCGTTGGAGCCGTACTTTTTTCAGGTGTAGTGTCTCTTGGTACCATAGATATTTATCATGTTACCGTTGATTATGAAAATTTGATAAGAGATGTGGCTTTATTAGTTCTCACCTTCCTAAGTCTTAAAGTCACGGCTCAAGAAAACCGTGAAGCCAATGGATTTAATTGGTTTCCGATTGAAGAGGTGGGCAAGCTTTTTGCAGGTATTTTCATCACAATCATCGCACCTATTTCCATGCTTAAAGCAGCTAATGTTGGTGAAGGGGCTCTAACCTTTATTAACAATGCGGTATTCGACAGCAACGGAGAGCCCATAAATGAGATGTTTTTCTGGATTACGGGGATACTTTCTGCCTTTCTAGATAACGCTCCAACATACTTGGTTTTCTTTAATGCGGCAGGTGGTGATGCTCAGATACTAATGAATGAGATGAGTCATACACTTATGGCTATTTCATCTGGAGCCGTATTTTTTGGAGCTTTAAGTTATATTGGTAATGCACCCAACTTTATGGTTAAGTCTATTGCTGAGCAAAGCGGTGTTAAAATGCCTAGCTTTGGCGGGTACCTTGTTTGGGCATCTGTCATATTATTACCGATATACTTACTTGTCACTTTCTTATTTATTTAATCGAAAAACTATTACAAATCACCTCAAAAAAAGGTGGTTAACACGTCTATTTTTTAAGGTATGGCTGGCAATATTTCTTGCTGTCATACCTTTTTTATTAACCTATGGTCAAGATCATACTCAACCAAACGATTCAGTTTCAATAGCATTTCTTCCTGCTGTTTCATACACCACAGATGTCGGCCTTGCCGCAGGAGGTATTTTTAACCGTATTTCTTATGGGACTGCTCTTCCATTCCAGCAGAACCTAGCCTTAACGGCATTGGCGTCCACAAAAGGTCTAATTGGCTTTAACCTCTTTTTAGACCAGCCAAACATCATTCGGAATAAAGATCGATTAAGCGTAAATCTCGTAACGAATCGCTTTCTAGAAGATCAGTACTATGGAATTTATAATACTGACGTATTAGACCTAACCAAAGAAGACAAAGAGTATATCTATCAGTCCTTTACCTTTAAAATAAATCTTGAGTACTTATTTTCCCTAAAGGAGTGGATTAATTACTTCCGTACTAAGTCTCCTAATGATTTAGATATACGTTCATTAAAAGCCACTGAATATTCATCATCACCCCGAATTCAATGGCTCACTAGTATCGATTATCACTATAAAACTCCATGGGACAATGATGAGAATACCTTCATTATGAAAGACAAACCCATGGGAATCCAAGGAGCTCAAGGCTTATGGCTAGGTTTGGGTGGTATGATAGATGCGCGAAACCATGAATTCTACCCTACAAAAGGATGGTACAGTAAATTTTTAATGAAAACCACCGTCCCATTTCCATCTACGGACTTCGCTCAACAGTCACTCAGCAGTGAATGGAGATTCTACACCTCATTTCACTTCTTGCTAGATGTAGTACTTGCTCAAAGACTTTATTACGAATGGAGCTCTACTAACAATCAGTTGCCTTATTGGGCTTATCCTGAGTTAGGTGGAGAAGATTATTTACGGGGTTTTGCAACCTATCGCTTTTTAGCCAATCAAGTCTGGGCTACTAACACGGAGTTAAGGACCTGGCTAATTGATTTTGAACAGCTTGGAATACGCCTTGGAGGCACACTATTTGCTGATTTAGGGTCTTTTTCCAATCAATCATTTTCAAACGATGAGTGGAATAACAACCTAAACTATACCTTCGGTTTTGGCGGACTGGCTTCTTTCTTTTCGCCCGACTTTATTTTAAGGGCAGACATGGGATTTTCAAAAGAGGGAATTGGAATCTACTTCTCAACCGGCATTCTTTTTTAGTTGATACATGCTTTTTCTTGCTTACTCATTCAAAAAAGGATTGTTTACCAAAAGAGTCCCAAACTCAATAACCCAACTACCCAACAATAGTAGGCAAACAGATAAAAACCACTCTTTTTTAGAATAATAATCAAATATTTGAGCGCAAAGTATCCAGATAAGGCAGAGCTAATAAACCCCATCAATAGGACTTGTATCTGAGCATCGGCAACTCCTAACTCTAAGAGTTCAATCATTTGGAGTAACATAGCCCCCCCAATAACTGGTATCACCATAATAAAAGAGAAGTTTGCAGCAGTTTCTCGGTTGACACCTAACCATAAGGCTGTGGTAATGGTAGAACCCGATCGACTAATATGTAAAACCCACTAAAAAAGCAGGAATCATACTAACTAAGACAAAACCTAGAAATTTAACCTGAGGTCGATCTTTATTTACGGAGGGATTTCTTAAAA
>RFPJ01000044.1 GCA_009926145.1 Bacteroidota bacterium | reverse complement strand
ACCACTTCTGCTTACTTGGTAGGTATAGTTAGCAAACCCTCGAACATAGCGACCTTGTGATTTACGGAAAGTTAACTCTACCCCTCTGATGTCTGAATAACTATTTGCTTGGCTTAAACTATAATTTACAGAGGCATCTCGATTGGTATAGGATACACTTAAAGGCTGATCGGTTACATCTCTATAGAACCCAGCAACCTTAACTAAGTACTGATCAAATAAAGATTGCTCATATCCCAGTTCATAAGCTACAGTTTTCGGTAGTGCTTTATCAGGATTGGCAAGAGCTGTTACCTGTTGAGATTCAGGATACACTCTTATATAATAGAGATCGTCGGGGGTCGGTAAACGATAAAAATGGCCATAATTGAAATAGAATTTAGACACCTCTGTTATTGGGAAAGATACCCCTAAACGTGGGCTTAATCGTAGCACTCCGTCTGGTGTAATGGTTTGTAAGGTATCAATAGCTCCAGCATTTCCTATACCTAATACAGGATCGTAATCACTGAATGCAAACCATTTTTGACCTTGCACATAATCCATTCTAAGGCCTACATTTGCAATCATTCCTTCAAATTCTAACTTATCCTGTACATAAGCAGATAATCTCATGGGTTTGGTATCCCATTCATTCTTCAAGTTAGAAGCTGTTAAGAATTGATCAATACGTGCATTATTGGTCTGATTATCAATGAGTTGGAAATCAATACCTGCTTTAATCAAATTCACCCGATTTACTTGAGATGAAAAATCGGCGCGTACATTATATAAGGTATTTCTTGTGGTATCCCGAGCATTACTAAAGCCTAGACCCATGTTCAAACCAGAACCAATGAATTGCTGTGAAAAACCATAGTATCCAAAAGGTGCTTCATTGGTAAATTGACCATCAGCAAATTCTATATTCTCATCTAAATCACGAGCTCGCCCGATAAGACCATCGAAACGCTCATGATTTACTATAGCACGTATTTCGTAAAAAGATTTATCGGACAAACTATGAGTGAAATGCAATCCTCCCACAAACTGTTGTTGCTCCAAGGGGTTGAAATAATCGCTTGAGAACATGATGGCCGGTGAGCGTTCGTTTAAAGTGACGGCACTTGCAATACTGCTCGCACTCCCCCCAAATAGCGATGCGGAGGCACCTGTTCTACTGGCATTCGTACCGGTACTATAACGATATGAACCCTCAACTGATAATTTCATTCCGGATGCAACATCGCTGGTAAACTTTAAAAGATGGTAGTTCATCTCGTACCGATCTCTACTTAGTGGAACGATGTACATTCTCTGGGTAGCTCTTGTAGAATAGGCAAATCGCAGATTGCCTAACTTAGAACCTAAACCTGGTACCGGTCCAGAAATAGTCGCATCCAATTCATAATCAGGTTCCGTAATTCCTAGTTCTTTTCTGTGTTGAAATCGAAAGAGTCTCTGAGCAGCATAAGGTGTTAAATCATTTGATGGGTCATCATCGGCTAAAAGTTCCTCTGAAACCGCATTCCAGCCTCTAAACTGAGGGTATTGAATACGCGTCCAATAATCCCATGCCCCCTCTTCAAAGTTTTCACCAGTTCCTGTGAAGGCTACTTCTGGATCTAGGTATGGGCGCAAAAATGGATTCACCATAGGGTCGTTAATCGCAGGACCAAAATGCTTTTCCTGAGGTGGTAAAAGCCGAAAAATCACATCCATGCCGTATTTTTCGCGATCACCCTCTTTAGTAGTCACACTAATTAAACCTGATTGAATATTTCCATATTCGGCATTAAACCCACCAGTCTGAACCTGTACGGAGTTCAATGAGGTAAATGAAATTTCTTGGGAAGCTGAGTTACTTCTAGTAGAGCGTTGGGAAATCCCATTTACAGCAAACTCTAAGTCTGAAGATGAGCCTCCGCGTACACTAGAGCCACGAATACCAGCCTCTAAACCAATAACCGAAGCTACATCGGTCACTGGTAAACTAGCAATTTCTTCGGCCTGAATGGAGGTTACCGAAGCCGAAACATCAGGTTTAACCACCGGTTGAACGGCCGTTACTACTATTTCTTCCCCCTCGATGGTCTCTTCCTGTAATACAAAGTTTACTTCCGTGGTGAGATTTTCAGCCACTCTTACATTTTCAACTACTATAGTCGCAAATCCTATATAAGTAGCCTTTACCGAATAGATACCAGGCTTCACATTTAGAATCTGATAAAATCCATCATCGGCAGACGATGCGCCCTGTAGGGTTCCATCAATGATAATATTTACACCTGGTAGTACTTCACCGTTAGCATCGGTTACGGTCCCGTTGATTTTACCGGACTGTGCGTACAGTGATGCTGAACATAAAAAAAGACATAGTAAGGCAATGGAAGAGATTAGCTTTTTGGTTCCCATAGACTCTGGTTTAGGCTTCTGTTGTTAAAAATGTAGATGGAAATACGTATTGGTTAGTTACGAACAATCATTACCAGTATGATATCTACTAATGTGTACTGAATGATCATCACTTACAAGAAAGTAAGATATCTGTAAAAATTCCACACTAAAGACTAGGAATTTTTTTTAAAATCTGAGGGGCTGATTAAAGATGTAAACAAATGTAAACAGTTTTTTAAACCTTAAAACAAACATAGATATATTACTGATAAGCTTGGAAGCGTTTTCATTAAATACCTGATTTTCAAGGCTTATACCATTATAATGCATTTGAATCTATGCTGAGAACACTTCTAAGATTTTGTACTGCATACAGAAATGACGTTTAATCTAGAATTTGCCCCATTTTACTTTACATTTATTTACAAAATAAATTGAGTAGATAAACGAGCAATATGTTGCCCATAAAGTGGAGGTGCGGGGAGTCGAACCCCGGTCCGAAAAGGTAGTCCTGCACATATCTACATGTTTAGTTACTGCTTAAGTTTTGCCAAAGAACGAACCCAGTAACCAAGTGATCTTTAGCTAGTCTGAATAGGTTTCACCTTGATTAATCAGACGGTCAACCAAGACTATCCTGTCGGTATCGGCGCTCCTAATGGGCACAGACAGGCGTGCCACCCATGGAACGGCTTAGGCTGTTAGGCTGCTAAGCGGTAAGAGTAATTGTTGTCAATTACATTTAGTCCATAATGGATGTTTTACGAGAACCATTGGACATCCTCGACATGCCACGTACGGAGATACTCATCCCGTCGAATCCAGTACACCCCCAGTAGTTCAAAGAACGAAACAAAGAATTAATTTGTACGTTATAATGAAACAAATATACCGATTATCTTGCTGAATTTCATCCAGAGAGATTAGCACATTTACATGCGATTACACCCTCTTCTTCTATTTCTTTTTTTACTTTTTGCACATACAAAGAATGGCCATGCACAGAGTTCGCAAGCATCCGTTTCGGGCTTCATCTCAGATGCCGCCTCGGGAGAAACGCTGCTTGCAGCGAATGTTGCACTACTCGAAATCAATCGCGGAACAACCTCTAACACACTTGGATACTATAGTATTACCAATATTACCCCTGGCCGCTACACCTTAGCCGTCAGTTATATAGGATATGAAGTTTTTAGAATGCCCATCACCTTGGATAGCGGTCAAAACCTGCGATTGGACATTGAACTAGAAGCTGAAATTATCTCGGGCGAAGAAATCGTGGTTGAATCTACTCGAGAACAGGAAGAACTTAAAAACATTGGCCGAGCTCAAATAACGACCCAAACCATTAAAGAATTACCTGCTATTTTTGAAGCCGATGTATTTCGTAGCATTCAATACCTGCCAGGTGTAAAGGCCGCTTCAGACTTTTCTTCAGGGCTTTATATTCGGGGAGGTAGTCCAGATCAAACACTTATCTTATTAGATCGCACAACGGTTTATAATCCCTCTCATTTTTTTGGCTTTTTCTCCACCTTCAACCCTGATGCCATAAAAGATGTACGCTTATACAAAGGTGGTTATCCACCGGAATATGGCGGGCGATTGGGATCGGTTCTCTCCATTTATAATAAAGATGGTAATCGGAATGATTATAGGGCCACAACTACCTTGGGCATGTTGGCCTCTAGGATTGCCATTGAAGGTCCCATTCCAAAAGGATCTTTTATGCTGGCCGCTCGCCGTTCTACTCTCGAGCCCTTATTAGGCGCGCTTAGAGCAAATAATGATAACATCCCTTCCCTCTTTTATTTCTTAGACACCAATGGTAAACTAAATCTGGACCTATCGGATAACGACAAGGTTTCCATTGCCTTTTATTCGGGTAAAGATCGCGTAGATTTCCCTTTTGGGGATGATGCGGCCTTTAAACTACACTATGGAAATCAAACCATTAGCACGAACTGGACGCATATTTTTAACGAGAATGTCTTCTCAAATTTTGTTTTTACGGGTTCACGCTATTTCAATTTTCCTTCTTTTGAAATTGGAGGCACCCCATTCAACCGGGATAATAATATCTACGATCTATCCTTAAAAGCCGATATTGAGTATTTACCCTCCGAAAAGCATACCATGGCAACAGGTATTTGGGCGGGGGTATTTACCTTTCGCATTCAAGATCAATTTGATGGACAAAACACCTTTGGCCAACGAATTCACGCCCAATATGCCTCTTGGTACGCTCAGGATGAATGGAGACCTACTACCGATTGGAAGATTTTAGGCGGGTTTCGGCTGAATGCATTTTCAGATGGAAATTACCTCCGACTCGAGCCTCGCATTTCTGTTGAGTACTTACGCTGGCAAAGAGTCAGATTACAAACCGCATACGGAAGATACAATCAGTTCTTTACCCTAATAACCAATGAAGCATTTTCTGGATTTGATTTATGGCTAACTTCAGATCAAGGCATTAAACCCTCTTATGGAGATCAGTATATTTTCGGCCTAAAAACCATTCCATTTGAAGGTTATGGATTGGATGTTGAAGGGTACTATAGAACCATGAAAGACCTGTTTGAATTAGATCCATTTTTACCCGATGCCGCAGGCCTTGCCTATGCCGATTTATTTAGATTTGGTGATGGGAGTGCCTATGGGGTTGAAGCTATGTTTGAAAAAAGAACAGGCAAATTAACAGGATACATAGGATATACATGGGGATATACCTGGCGGCGTTTTCCCGGTTTTAATACCGATCCACTTTACAATCGAAGTACAGGCTTAGAAGCTAAAGCCCGATTTTATCCCCCAAAATATGACCGAAGACATGATGTTAATCTCATTTTGAACTATGCCTTAAACCAAAAATGGAAACTGACGACCGCTTGGGTATATGCGACAGGACAAGCCTACACAAGAGTATTAGGTAGGTATGCATTGCATGACGACCCATTTAGCGCCGATGAATTTAATAATGCTTTTACGGTGGGTAAAGTTAATGCATCTCGCTTACCAGCCTACCATAGGTTGGATCTTTCCTTACAACGCTCGGGAAGTGTTTTGGGACTAGAAACCCTGCTGCAAATCCAAATCATAAATCTGTATAACCGTCGTAACGTTTGGTTTCAGAGTTTCGATTTTGATGAGAATCCCGTACAACAAACCGATGTTACCTTATTGCCCATAATTCCGGCATTATCATTCACCATAAATACTCCTAACGGATACTTATGAGCATTTTCTTGAATATACACAACCCAATCAAAGGCTTGTTCCTTCTGGCTGTGGCCATCTTTATAGGAAGCGGTTGCGATCCCTACACTCAGGATGTATATACCGAACAAGTGGTTGTTGAGTCGTATTTAACTGCTAATAATCCCCTAACCCAAGTTCGATTATCTACAACCGGTGATGCAACCGAGGTCTATAGTTTTGAACGTTTTGCACTTAGAGGTGCCCAAGTAATGATCTGGGTACTCAAACCCAATTCAGGTGAAAAAGATTATCGTATCACCTATGAAGAATCGACTCCGGGAGTGTATCAGCCAACCGAAATGCATGTGGTTCAACCAGGATATACCTACCAATTAGAGGTATTTCATCCCGAATATCCTGAAGTTGAAGCCTTTACCACCATCCCCGCGAGCTTTCAGATTATCAATCCCATACCAGACACCTTATACTATCAGTCAACCGAACAACTAACCCTTGAGTTAGCGTCGGCGGTAGCCAAACAAGGTCAGAACTACTATATAATAAACACGGTAGCAGAACAGGCCTTAGAGGAATTATTAACCCCTTTCTATCTTGAATTTGTAGCCGATGAAGAAGAGGAAGAAAAACGGCAAAGTCTTTCTGAATTACAGATAAATTCATCTGGAATTCTGAGTGAAGGTAATTTCAACCGGAATGAACAAGGTAATCTTGAAATCCGTTATCCTTGGCTGGCCGTTGCTTATTTTGGAGTAAACGATATTATCCCTTCTTTAATTGATCAAAATCTCTATGATTACATTCGCTCCGAGTCGGTACAGCTAGGTGGGTCAACCCTTTCTCCAGGTGAAATTCAAAATGTCATCACCCCTATTGTGGGAGGAGTGGGCATTTTTGGTTCTATGTCTCGAGACACGGCACGAACCTTTATTTTACCATTGGAATTTGAAGTGCCTTGATGCCTATATTTTTGATATGCAAAAAACATTCGTACTCATAGTTACACTACTAACATTTGCCTTACCCCCCGCAACGCCTCCTGTGCAAGCTCAAGTGAATAGTGATGAAACCCAGGTTGCTAGAATTAAGTATCGAGGTGGAGGTGACTGGTATAACGATCCATCTTCGCTTCGGAACCTACTTCGATTTACTGCCGAACAGGTTCATCTAGGTATATCAAACAGGTATGCAGATGTAGACTTGGGAAGCCCAGACTTATTTCGTTATCCATTTGCTTTTTTAACGGGACATGGCACCATTGCGGCCAATGCAAGTGAGCGCCGTAATCTTCGACAATATCTCGAGAATGGTGGCTTTTTATATGTTGACGATGATTACGGACTAGACACCTCTTTTCGAGAGCTCATAAAAGACACCTTTCCGGATGAATTTATGGTTGAAATTCCTTACGACCATCCTTTATTTCATCAGGTTTACCGCTTCCCAAATGGCGTACCAAAAATACATGAACACGACAACAAAGCTCCTCAAACTTTTGGGCTGTTTATTGATGGTCGATTAGCTCTGGTATACACATATGAATCTAATTTAGCCGATGGTTGGGCTGATCCTAGCATACATAACACCCCTGAAAATAAACGGCTTGAATCTCTAAGAATGGGCACCAATATCCTGGTTTATGCCTTAAGCGGCAATCCTAGTTTATAGCCATTTGATATCTAGCACATAGCATTTTTACAGCTAACTAGCTTTCCTTCCCTTGTTCCCGGTCTTTTTTCATGACATAGTGAAAACTTTTTGCTCGGGTTGAACCATCCTCTGCCCCTTCTGGGTCCGGATATAAAAGTTCAGAATCCGTACTTTCTCTTTGTGTAATTTTCTTTTGTATCTCGGCTTGAACGCCCACAAGTTCCTTCTTTTCCTCAGGTGTAGCGATTTTGAACTGTTCGGCAAGTTCCGCTCTTTTTACTTTGTAATAGTGTATCTCCAATGCTTTTAATGTACTCTTAACCGTACGATAAGGATCCCTATCTTTTTTGAATTCAATACCGGTTTTCTCTGAGTGTCTATGAGAAGCTGTGTGTATTTCAGTAAAAATATCGCCCACCAATGCCGGATATGGGGCCTCTCTCGATGCATAATGCTGAACACTAAAATCCAGCTCTTCCTTATAGCGTTGAATAATATCTTCAAAGAAGGCTTTGAGTTCGGAATCTTCAAATAATCGCTCATTGGTAAGCCCTCCAACGTATTGCACCATAGGCCTACCAAAACTTATCATGAGTCGAATTAACTCTTTTTCGTAATGGGGTTTTGGCGTAGATGGCTTAGATTGGATATTTGTGGACGGAGGGTACAATCCATCTATGGGTATGCCTTCAGAATCAATAGGCACAGGACCTAACTCGTGGTCTTGAAAAGGTGGAGCAGGCGTATTTTGTGCAAAGGTATTTCGTTTTTCACGCCGCTGAGCACGTTCTTTTTGCGCCTTTCGCTCTCTAAGGGCACGTTCTAATTCTTCGAATAATTCGTGATCGGTTCCTTTACGATACTGTTGGGTTCGCTGATGCAAATGCTGAATATACACTTGTCGCTGTATGGTATCGGGAATGTGAGCGATGGCTTCAATAAGTTCACTAATTACTTTGGCTAAAGAAATGGGAGCCTGCAGTCTACCCTCTTCCTGTGCTTTCAAAAGTAAAAAGTCTACAAAATCCATCTGTGTCTTCTGAACCATATCTAAAAACGATTCCGGACCGAACTGTTTCACAAATGAATCGGGATCTTCACCATCTGGCAGCTCCAATAATTGAACTTCCAAACCCTCATCTAATGCCAATAAAATACCTTTCTTCATGGCATTTTGACCAGCATCATCCGAATCGTAAATCATGGTTATTTGCTCACCAAAACGGTGAAGAGTACGCAATTGACCCGGTGTTAGAGCGGTACCTGAACTCGCGACCACATGTTCAATGCCATGCTGATGCAAACTGATAACATCGGTATAACCTTCAACCAGTATCACCTTCTTATCCTTACGAATCTGATTCTTGGAGAAATTCAACCCGTAGACAACTTCACTTTTGTTGTACACCAAGGTTTGAGCTGAATTAATGTACTTGGCTGTTTTTTCCTGCCCTAAAATACGCCCAGCAAAGGCAATTACTTTACCAGTAGGATTAAAAATGGGAAACATCAAACGTCCTCGGAAGGTATCATAATGTCCATCCCCGCCATTTCGCTCTTTGATAAGATCGGCTCCCAACAAATATGAGATATCAATACCCGCAGATTCCGCAGCTTGAAGCAAGGCGTTTCCTGATGCAGGTGCATATCCAAGTCCAAAACGCTTGATAATATCAGGGCCATAGCCCCTATTTTCTAAATAATTTCTTGCCGATTCAGCTTCCTCATCTTCCATGAGCGAGCGGTAGAAAAATACACCGGCAAATTTGAGCGCGTGTAAAATACCCTCTCGTTCTTTTTCGAATACCTGTTCTTCATAACTGCTCTCTTCAACCGGTAAAAATACTCCAAATCGATCGGCTAATTGGCGTAGAGCTTCATTAAAATTGAGCCCTCCTTGATCCATGATGAATTTAAACACATCTCCAGACTCACCACATCCAAAACATTTAAAAATGCCCAAGCGAGGAGTTACATGAAACGAAGGCGTTTTTTCGTTGTGGTATGGACATAAGCCAGTAAAGCCCGTACCAGAGCGCTTAAGTTTTACATAGTCCGATACTACCTCAACGATGTCGGCAGCATCACGAATTTCCTCTTTTTTAGCATCACTAATCATAAGATAAAAATAGCAGTTTCAAGCGAGGGCGAAAATTTAAATTTAGAAGTATTTTTTAGCTCCCTATTTTAGTGCTCATGAAATCATTTGTTACTACCAACGCTTTCTTATTTGCGATTGTTTTAAGCTCCATTCCATCGGGGTTTTCGCAGGCTCTATATGCTCAATGGAGCTATGAAACGGGTATTCAAAATCTCATTTCAAATGATCCCCTACTATCGTTTAACAACTACTCAGGTTTTAGTTATTCAATAGCCGCAACTTACGCACTAGAGGCAAACCAAACTAAAGTAACTGAAGACGGCACTGCTAAGGATGCTAGCATAAGGTTTCAACTTGCTAAAGGAAGATTGACGAATCACTTAGATAACTTCTGGGATTCACGATTTGCAGGGCTGCACTTTAGTTACCACCTGCTTTCATTCCGAAAAAATATTCATATAAGCTCAGGTTTGTATGGGGAGATAC
>RFPJ01000043.1 GCA_009926145.1 Bacteroidota bacterium | reverse complement strand
ATGTGAAACCATAAGCATCAAGGCTCTTTTTTCGGTTTCATTGTGTTCCCTTCTAAATCTCTTTTGAACAATCTTTTTCTGAGCAGGATCAAAAACCATTTTTTGATAAAGAAAATCATTCGCGGCCGTAGATTCATGAAATCTAAGATCCCAATGAGTTTTTTCGGTGGCAGTACCAATCCCCAATGACCATTTTCTAGTGCCAAAGGAACCTAGGCCATACTGTATAACATCTGATCGGGCGTCACCCGAGTCTTGCAATAAATGAACGGAACCGGCACCCGTTTGCCCATAACGACTATTTCCAAATCCTGGACTAAAGACCACACCATCAAAAAGTTCAGAGCTAAGCAAAGAGACATCCGTAACTCCGAGCATGGGATGGTTCAATCCGAAACCTCTCCAGATTAATTGTGTACGAGAGGAAGAAAGCCCTCGCTGAGCAATGAGTGCTAAACTTCCAGGGCCATTGGTTTGTACGTAGGCCGAACTAAAAGCCTGAGCCACCTCACCTAAATGCCCGAAATTTTGCCATTCCAACCATTTTTTTGACACGAGATTATGGTATTGACCTATGGTTCTAAGGTCTCTTTCTAGGCTGGATGCTTGCACTTGTAGAGGATCAAGCTGTTGAATTCGTATGGTATCCCTCGTCTCATTCTGGTTTTTGATCTCTATACGGTCTGCTCTAATACCTAGCTCGAAATTGTCCTGAGCCTGCAGCCGTTCGGGTGAACCGGCTAGACACAACAACAGCAAGAACCCTAGGAATGAATGGGGCGTACTTTGGGCAATGCCTTTAAATTCTTGTAAACGTATCACCAATAATAGTATTAAAGTGTTACCAGCTATGGATTACCATTTCATATTCTATAGTGGCTTTTTGTTGCTCACGGAAATTCTAGCTCCCGAAAATTTCCTGAGAAATAGATGCGATCGATGCGTTGATGGCAGGTCTCCTGACTTTTCCACTTAGAGGCCTTCCCGTTAGCGAGTAACAGTGGCAAGATATGCTCTAAGTTTTGTCCTAGTATCCTAACGGAGTACTTATCGGAATTACAGTTGCGGGTACAGCTCCGGATTTACACCGGATTCCCTTTTCATCTCTGTTAAAAGAACCATCACTATTTCAAAGAGTAAAGGAATATAGGAGGACTGCTAAACAATGCAAAATGATTCTATACATTGGTAATTAAAAGCTAGATTGGTTACACTATTTTTGAATAATTCTAGGATTTAATACACCAAATGGCTTCTAAAGACAAACATATCCATCAAGAACATTTTATCGTTCGTGCTTCTGAAACGGCTCCTCATCAAGGTATGCATATGAGCGCATTGGCCAAATTACTACAAGAAGTGGCGGGAAATAACGCCCGATCATTGGCCTTTGATATTACCGACATGCAAGCTCAGAAATTGAGTTGGGTACTTCATCGTCTGCACATCCATATTCAGCGAATGCCCAAGTGGAGAGAAGAGATACAAATTAATACTTGGCCTGCTTTAGGAGACGCCATTAGGGCCTACAGAAACTATGAAATCTTAGATTCCGAGGACCAGCCATTGGTCCGCTCCCTAAGTTACTGGATGGTCTTGGACTTAAAAAGCCGAAAGGCTACCCGGATTCCGGAGAATCTTACCAAGCGCACATTTTCGGATAGACCACTCGTACTTGAAGCTACCACCAAACGTCTAAAGCCATTTGATTCGATGGCTGCCGAAAATAGCATGACCTTTCACACTCATTCCTATCATCTGGACATGAACAAGCACGTAAACAATACCCATTATCTGGATTGGCTACTGGAAGTACTAACCGAGCAGGAACGCCAAGATCTGAGTGAATTGGATGTGGTTTTTTTACGTGAACTCTACGCCCAGCAAAGCATTACTGTGGAACGTTATCAGCAACAATTGCAAATACTTGATGCTTCCAAGCAAGTGATTGCCGTAGCCGAATGGAGTTAATAGGTTTTTAATTAGTCCCAATCGGGTGCAAAATCAGGGTTCACTACCCGAGTGGTTTTTTCTAAATCATCAATGGCATAAAAATCCTCATCCTCTAAATCGAAACTCAGGGCATCCAAATTCTCAATCAAGTGTTGTTCACTAGTTGCTTTGGGAATCGCAACAACCTGTTCTTGCTCAATTAGCCACTTTAAAGCCACTTGACTAGCGGTTTTATCGTATTTTTTTGCAATTTCATTTAATACGGGATGCGATACTAATCTACCCTGAGCTAAGGGACTGTAGGCCGTTACCAACAGATCATGTTCCGAAGCATAGTCCAACAAGTCAAATTGGCCTAACAGGGCATGATATTCTACCTGATTACAAAATATGGGCGCCGAAAAATCTTCCATGGCTTGCCGAAGTAATTTCATCGGGAAATTACTGACCCCAATGTGTACCGCCTTACCTTGCTCTTTTAAAATCTGCATAGATTCAAGGCTTTCATTCAATGGAATCTGTGGATTAGGCCAATGAATGAGCAGTAAATCAACGTATTCCATTTGAAGTTTTAACAGAGATGCTTCCACAGAAAGCATCAGCTTCTCAGGCTCCAATAAGCTTCGCTCCACCTTGGTGGTTACAAATAATTGATCCCTGCTTATATGAGAAGCTTTGATGGCACGACCAACCTCAGCTTCGTTTCGATATTCTTGAGCGGTATCAATATGTCGGTACCCTAAGCGAAGCGCATTTTTAATCGTTTGTTCGCCTTGATTTCCAATCAATTTGTAGGTACCCAAACCTAGCTCAGGGACCTCTACTCCCTGAATTAGCTTCGTGTTCATTTAGGTATGAATTAGTTAGTGCTTATGTGTTAAAATTTTGTGTAAAAATGCTTTTTGTGAACTCAATCATCTAAATTAGGTTCATTGAGTAGGCCTTCTGTGGCAGCAACAACATAAGCGACTGCAGCATCGCCTGTTACGTTGACCACCGTTCGGCACATATCCAATATCCGATCAACTCCCAATATGAGGGCTATTCCTGCGGTTGGAACTTGTATGGTTTCCAAAACTACCACCAGCATCACAATACCTGCTCCAGGAACTCCAGCCGCTCCAACCGATGCAGCAGCAGCAGTTACCACAATCATTAGCTGTTGGGCGATGGTTAGATCCATACCCAAAGCCTGAGCAATGAATACCGCAGCAATTGCCTGATACACACTGGTCCCGTCCATATTTATAGTGGCACCAACGGGTAAGACAAAACTAGAAACCTCTTCATCCACACCGAGATTTTTTTCTACCCGTTCCATGGTTACTGGCAGCGTCGCAGAGCTTGAACTCGTGCTAAAACCCAAGAGCATAGCCGGACGTATGGCTTTAAAGAATTGGAATAAGTTTATGTCCTTACTAAAGATTTTGAACATAGAGCTATAGACCAAAAATACATGGAGTAGCAGGGCAATGATTAGAGTAATACTGTACCAACCCAAGGCCCCTAACAACTCAATGGCTTTAGCTATATCATCTCCAGCCAAATCGATGATTAGGGATGCCATCAAAGCAAAAACTCCAAATGGAGCTGTTTTCATAATTAATTCTACAATTAAAATGATCACATCATTAAAGGCATCAAAGACGGTAACGAGCGTTTTAGCTTTTTCACCACCCATATGAATGATACCAACGCCTAACAATATGGCCACAAACACCACTTGTAACATACGAGCGTTATCAGAAGCCGCCGCAAAGAAATTATCAGGGACGACATCCACAACAAAATCAAGTACCCCTCGATTAAGGACATCATCGGCGGAGGCACTTCGATCCTCAAGTGAACTGGAATAGGTTTCTTGTAGACTCTGGGTAGTTTCAGCCGGAAGAGTTTTACCAGGGGCCAATAGATTCACCGTAACCAGACCAATGGTAATGGCCAAAAGGGTTGTTGTAAGGTAAATGAGTACCGTTTTACCTCCCATCCTAGAAAGCTTTGTGGTATCATTCAAGCTGGCAACGCCCGCAACTAAAGAAGCCAATACCAAAGGTACCGCAATAAGCTTAAGTAGCTTCACAAATATGGTACCAAATGGCTTAATAAACTCGGAAGTAAAATCATTCCATCCAATTAAACTAGACACTAACCCCCAAGCAAGTCCAAGAATTAATCCTATTACGATTTGCCAATGTAATTTTTTATACCACATGCTAAAGTTGAATGATTAGGTAAATAATGATGCTCAACATACTGGTTAATCCAGCTGCAAGCCAATTAACCATATTGTTGCCAACATACAAAAAATGAAAAGAAAAAAATCGGGAACTTCTAAGACCTAAATGATGCCCCTGGTAATGTGCGCCTAGCCAAGAATCTATAAAACAACCTATAAAACCCATGGAGCCTACCACTAGCCCAGAAAGTAATGCTTGCATGGGGGATTGATCATAATCAAATAGAAAAACCCATGCACCTATAGAAGCCGCCCCAATAAGAGCAAAAAAACTTCCTGCCAAACTAATGGCCCCATCAGTACCAGGGGGTACTTTTTCGAAGGTTTTCAGTGACCATGTGGTACCTTGGATACGTTGCCCTCCTACCTCAGACGCCCAAGTATCAGAGGTAGCAAAAGCGATTGAAGCCATAGCCGCAATATGCATCATATGCGATCCAGTAACCATTTCTATCAACAGAAATAATCCAAACCAAAAACCATTAGCCCAAACTTGAGCACCGGTTCTCCGAAATTTAAGCTCTCTTTGCGTTTCTATTTGTAAGCTATTTTTCGAAAGCAGTGAGCTGCTAATAAAAAAGAAAATAAGAATGACCGCGCCTTCTATTCCAGCAACCCCAAACGTAATGGTCCCCAATAACCAAGCAGAAGTAGCCCCATCCAAGCTAAGCCAATTTAAAAAAAAGGACAGTGCCCCAAAGACCCCACCTGCGACTATTGCCCATAGAATTCTTTCTTGGGTAGCAGCGTCGGCAAATAACACAAAACCGACGATGAGTAAAAATAAGAGAAAGATATTAGTAAGTCGATCGATCACCGCCTACTCAGTACCCTTTTCATTATCTACGTTTCGATCATGTTTCATAATGGCAAAGATGACCAATGCATAGCCTATCATGATAATAATTGGGGCTACATACAATGAGATTACACCCTGCACTTTATTCTCTATATACATGGCTGTAAAACCACCTACAACGAGAAGCACGGCTATACCCAAAAGCTTATAGTTAAAAGCTGAAAAAAACATGGGGGTTTCTGAGTTTTTTTGGTTTGGTTTTGCCATATGCAGAAAAAAAATCGTATTCTAATTGATAAGTAGTTCTAGCCAAAGGTATTAGAGCATTTATAGCGTTTATAAAGCACTTGTCATCAAAATGCAAGACTATTTATAACACTGACTCAAAAATATACACCTGTCGTTAGAAATTTCAAATTATGTAATATTCCTTTTAAGGACAAAGCGAGTTTAACGGCATGACCCAACTAATATTGGCTTCTCAAAGCCCTAGAAGAAAGCAATTACTCCGACAATTAGGGTTAATTTTTGAAATTCATCCTAGTTCAATCGATGAATCTACTAGCGTAACAGACCCTGAATCTTTGGTCAGCGTCTTAGCTACACAGAAAGCTCAAGATGTAGCTTCCAATTACCGAGACGCCCTAATTATTGGCTCGGATACCATCGTAGTATTAGAAGGTGAAATTTTAGGCAAACCCAAAGACCCCGAAGAGGCCTATCACATGCTTCAACGATTAAGTGATCAATGTCATGAGGTCTTTACAGGCATGTGTTTACAACATGTCGATTCCAAAGGGAAATTATCCGAGCATCATACCTTCACAGAAAAAACTTCTGTTTGGTTTCAACCTCTTGAGGAAGAAGAAATTATACGTTATATCAATACTGGTAATCCTATGGATAAAGCAGGTGCTTATGGGATACAGGATGATTGGGGGGCTATTTTTGTGAAAAAAATTGAGGGAGATTATTATAATGTAGTAGGGCTTCCCCTGAGTCGTTGTTACCGGGAACTCAAAAAAATGAAAGACCGTTATCAGCTTACATTTCAGTTATAAACACACATCTAATTCCTTCAGGCGCATGTCTATACACGCCAAAAAAACAACGGTTAAACTTATTGGTATCGCACTGCTTTTATCTTGGGTGATGAGCATGAGTACGACGAGAGTTCATGCGCAAGATGAAAGAGGGAGATTAGAAGTGGCGCTCAGACTCATGCAACAACAGCGCTATGATGATGCGCTCCCTATTTTAGAACGACTTTATGAAAATAATCCGGCCACTTTCATTTATTTTGACCGGCTTATTGAATGTGATATCGAGTTAAAACAGTATGAAAGAGCCTTAGATAGGGTTGGTAAGTACAAAAGTAATGGAGGCAATACTGCTCTTATCGGTGTAATTGAAGGAGAAATTTATTTTTTCATGGGGGAACGAGATGAGGCTATTGCCTTGTGGTTTGAGAACCTCAATCGCTATCCAGAGTTACTTCAAGTGTATATTAATACCGCTAGAACCATGACGGAGCGTAGGGCATACAACGAAGCTCTTGAGGTGTATGAAAAAGCTCGTGTGCAATTTAAAAACCCAATGCTTTTCATGTCGGAAGTTCCCATGATTTACATGCAAGCAGGAGAATATGATCAAGCCATCATCTCTTGGTTAGAGCTAATCCAAAATTCACCCAATCAAGCCAATGGGTTCCAACGAATGCTTTTTCGTTACAATGACCCAATCCTTTTTGATATTAGCGTGATTGAAATAGAAGATTTTTTATCTCGGATTGAACCCGACAATGTACTTTATGGCACCTTTTACGAGCTTCAAATATGGTTATTACTGGAAACAAAGCTATTTGAACGTGCCTATACCACCGCTTTAGCTTATGAAGAGAGTACCCCCTCTTTTAACTTTTCTCTTTTTAATGTCGGAAATAAATTAATTCAGAACGGTGAGTACGAAAAAGCATTAAAGGCTTTTGAATATTACGCCAATAAGGGGTACAACGAAATACAGTGGCAGGCCCTCGAAAAACAAGCAGAAGCTTGGTTAACTTGGGCCAAACATCTTAAAGACTATGACTTGGTATCCACACAAGAGATTTTAACCTACACTCAGAATGCACGTTCATTATTGGAAAGATTACTTGATGTGGGTCGAGATTATAGAAATATTTCCAATGTGTATGTTCAACTCGCTGAGTTGTATCTGGATTATGAACGAACTCCTTCCAAAGTGCAGCGCTTAATCAGCATACTAGAATCACTGCCTGGCGAACATGATATTGAACTTAATTATCTAAAGGGTAGAATGGGCATTACAGAGGAATCATTTGCGGAAGCACGGCTCTATTTAACCCGAGCAAATCGAGCGGCTAATGTTGGATTAATGGCTGAAAAAACACGCTATTTTCTTGCTCTTACCGACTTCTTTGCTGGTGATTTCGAGTTTTCAGCTATACAGCTAAAAAGTTTGGGGCGTCAATACAGCTCCTATTATGCCAATGATGCACTTGCCTTACGTCTGTGGTTACAACAAATTGAATCATTAGATTCTACCAGTACCACAGTCCATGAATTTCCATCAGCGGTTCTGAATATGTATCAAGGAAAGATAGACAGTGCCAAAACAAAACTTTGGAAGCTATCCACTACTCAAGACCCTTTTTCGGCTATCAGCATGGAGCTCCTCTATGAGGTGGAAGATGACTTACCATTCTATTTACAAAATTTAGACTCATACCTAGCGGCTATGCAAAGTAAAAGCCTAAAAGAACAACTACTCTGGTTACGGGCCCGAACAGCTTCTCATCTCCTAGAGTCCGATGTGTATGACTTTTCAGCTGAAACAGTATACACCTACTATGAGCAGCTAGTACTAGAATTCCCATCGGGCTTTTATGGGCCCATGGCCCGTGAAAAACTATTAGCACTCAACCTAGCACTTTAAATATTTTGCTATGAAGCTATTTCGGTTAATCATACTCATTCTGCTCGCTGGAGCATCCAATTCGGCCATTGGTCAACAATTGCTCATACCCATGGATGAATCCCAGACCAATCACCTTAAAGCATATGGTCTACTGTTCAATCACTTAAAAGATGGCTCAAAGGCAACTTGGCTGTTGAATTATCGAGGGGGGGCTTTTTTAACCGCTTCAAATGACGAACTCATTAGAACCGCTCGGATAAAAAATATTCATCTCGAGCGTATATCGGAATCGCAGGCAGCTCAAATCATTCAAAGTATTGAATCTCCAGGGTCCAACACATCGGTGGTGAACTTAGAAAAAGCCCCCAGAATTGCCGTATATACACCCGATCAAGCACTCCCTTGGGATGACGCCGTAACACTCGCTCTAAGTTATGCTGAGGTCGAATATGATAAGATTTGGGATATTGAAGTGTTAAATGGTAGCCTACAAAACTACGACTGGCTTCATCTGCATCACGAAGATTTTACCGGGCAATACGGAAAGTTCTGGGCTAGCTATCGGAACAACCCCTGGTACATTACTCAAGTAAAACAGATGGAGGCTATGGCATCGGAACTCGGATATAACAAGGTAAGTGAGCAAAAGAGAGCAGTAGCCCAAACCATTAAAGAATTTGTGGGTAACGGAGGTTTCCTATTCGCTATGTGTTCAGGAACCGACACCTTTGATATCGCATTAGCATCCGAGGGAATAGATATTGCCCCTACTCCATTCGATGGCGACCCTGTTGATCCAAATGCGCAGGAGCAATTGGACTTTTCAAAAAGTTTGGCATTCGAAAACTTTAGTATCAGCTTGAACCCTTTAGAATATGAACATGCCGACATTGATGTTCCTGTCGCCATTAATGAAATTGATCAAAGCCTTGATTTCTTTACTCTTTTCGAATTTTCTGCAAAGTGGGATCCCGTCCCCACCATGCTCACCCAGAACCATGTGAGTAGCGTTCGAGGTTTTTATGGGCAAACAACCGCATTCAGATCCGATAAAATTAAGTCATCCGTAGTGGTCTTGGGGGAAAGTCCTGGTAGAGATCAGGCCAAATATATCCATGGCAATTATGGGCGTGGCACTTTTACATTTTATGCTGGACATGACCCAGAAGATTATACCCACCGGGTTAATGATCCCCCCACAGATTTGGCTTTACACCCCAATAGTCCAGGATACCGGCTCATTCTGAATAACATTTTATTCCCTGCAGCAAAAAAGAAAAAACAAAAAACCTAATGCAAGCCTCCGAGAAATTTGAAGATCTAGTTACCCTGGTTCAAGTATTACGAAAAGAATGTCCTTGGGATCGCAAACAGACCCATGAATCCATAAAAGACAATCTGGTTGAAGAAGTTTATGAAGCCTTAGAAGCCCTGGAGAATAATGACTTCCAAGAATTCAAAAAAGAACTAGGTGACCTACTTCTTCATGTGGTTTTTCATAGTGTAATGGCGAATGAAAAAGAACATTTTTCCATAGAAGACGTGATTTATACGCTCATGGAAAAACTCATAAGGCGCCATCCTCATGTATTTTCAAACGTGAAAGCTGAGGACGAGAAAAAAGTGTCTGAAAATTGGGAGTTGATTAAGAAAAATGAAGGAAAAAAATCTACCCTTGATGGCTTACCAAAGCCTATGCCAGCGCTAATACGAGCCCAGAGAATGCAAGAAAAAGCTGCAAATGTAGGTTTTGATTGGCCTGAATGGAAACAGGCTTGGGAGAAGGTAAATGAGGAGATTGAAGAGTTTAGACAAACACTTGAGAAAGGACACAAAGAAGAACAGGCCGATGAATATGGTGATATATTCTGTTTTCGCTGGTAAATATGGGACGAATTTTTGGCTTGAATGCAGAAGATAGCCTTCGACAAACCAACCGTAAATTCGAACATAGATTTCGGTACATAGAATCCCAGGCCGCCAAGGAAAACCGCCCCATTAAAGATCTTAGTCTTGAAGAGATGGATAAACATTGGGAAGACGCAAAAAAAGAGCTATAAGCACTTAATTTATTCTCGAGGTTTCCTTAACTTATATCAAACTCTTGAACAGACGTAAAAAATATCCTGTTTAACTACACAAGTAGAGACACGAACGCATCTTCATTGAGTAAGAGGAACAGCGCT
>RFPJ01000042.1 GCA_009926145.1 Bacteroidota bacterium | reverse complement strand
AGACACTAAACATACGAACTCTTCAGAACATCTACTCACTTAACTATACCATGCCTATAGACACGCCTCTTCACCCTTGGGTTATCCTATTCGATATCGATGGCACCCTACTTACGGTTGATCGCACATTTAATCGGCCTTTACTCAGAAGTATTCTGGATGAACTCAACATCCAATATCCAGAAATGGAGCAGGATCCTTTTTCGGGTCGAACCGACCATGACATTATAAGTTCTTTTCTAGTGCGTCACGATAATCAAGAGGAATTGTATGCTGAGTTTAAAACGCGCTATCTCGAAAAGCTCGAGCAAGAAATAGAGGCGCATCATTTGCTTAGACACGAACATATTGATGAGGCTATCGAATTTTTCTCTGGCCCAAATTTCATCACAGGACTTTTAACCGGTAATTATCCTAGCGCCGCACACGTGAAGCTGAAAGCGGCGAATATTCATTATGAATTTAGTTTTGGCGCTTTTGGAGAGTTTCACACCGACAGAAACATGCTCCCTCAATTAGCTTTAAAACACATAAAAGAACAGCTATCTCAAGATCCAGATCCCCAACGATTCATTATTATTGGAGATACTCCTCGGGATATCCTATGTGCGCAAAGTGCTAATATGAAATGTGTGGCAGTGACCACAGGTAAGTTTTCTAGAGAAGAATTAGCTGGTTATAAACCCGATCTCATTTTAGACTCGCTGGCCAATCCTAGTCATTGGTTCCAGCAGTTGGTAGGTGAATAATCGCCTAATCTAAGATAATTTTATGCAGAGCATTTTCAGACTATCTGCCATCACTTAAAAAAGCTTGCGACTAGTGGCAACTATTTACGTGCCCACATTTTACCAAACACAAAGGTAATCTGTACCGAGCCTAAATAATTGACTATGTCATTGGCTCGTTCATACCCGTCGGGCACTTGATCTTGGTCGACATCAACAATAAACCCATTTTCTCTGATAGGCTTGAAAGGCTCCATAATTTGAATACCGTTTGGCATATAATAGAAGGTGTATCCGAATTGAAAACTCTGGAGCTGAGCAAAATTATCACCAAAATCGATCCCTAAGACCCACTCACCTGTAAATGCTAGCTCGGTTTCTAACTGATTCCATCCTTCAAACACATCGTTCACTGGCTCATAAATAGCGAATTCATTGATGTTAGCCTCTCGAAAGCCGTTGCTATTATAATCTTCAAAATAAGGTAAGGCAAACATCATCGCTCCTCCTAAGCTTACCGAGCCATGCACACGAAAATTGTCGGTAATCTGATCGGGGAAAAAGCGCTGCTTAATTCCAAGGGTTAACGGAGTGCTAAGTACTCTTTTGTATTTACTAGGGACTACCCTATTCCCAAAGTAATAGTCGATATACGTTTGCTCACTTGGATCACGCACCCCACTGATGCTCAAGCTTACTAAGGCTTCAGTATAGGGACGTAAGGCTCTTCTGTACTGCGCTCCCAATTGAAGCCCAAAATCATTCAACCCAATACGAAAGCCCAAACCCGAACGAAAACCCTCGTCATAAAGATTGCGACTAATATCGTAACCCTCTACTTCAGGTTCTCCAAAAGCATATTCTTCACCGATTTCAACTTGAGTGTTTTGAGCAACTATCGTCATACCGCCATTCGTCAATACCATAAACATGGTAAGCCCAAAAAAGACAACAGGTTGAAAACTTTGTTTCGAAAGCTTCATAAAGGTGTAAAATGTTTATTTGATTACTAAACGCTTTCAGTGTTTACAAAAATGCGTAAAAACCATCTATTGCAAGTTAATACATTACAATAACAAAGATAAAACGAAAAAAATCTCATTTTCTTATTGCCTTAACCCTAGAACATGTTATTTTCTATCGAATTTATCCGACAGAACATGTATTATTTTGTCGTGTAACAGAAAACCCAGTGGAATGAATTCTCACACTACTTTCCTAATCTACGGTCCATCCTCTACTCTTATGAGAATGGCGCCGAAATTGTTTGAAGAACATAAACCCAAGTTTCTACATACGCGTACCTTTAATGAGATTAAACACACTCAGTATGTAGCTGTTTACGAGGAATATGAGAAACAGATTAATTCCAGTGTGACGCTCACGTGTATCGTAGAGAGTAATCCCAAACAGACTAAAATTATTCTGAAGAAAACCGGTGGTCGCATGGGTTTTCGAGGTAGCTCACTCTCCGAAGAACGCAGTGTCGACTCTATGGTGAATGAATTTATATTTGATTTTGGAAAGCGTTACGGTTTAACGGTACAAGAAGAACGTATCTCAGACGCGATTAGCGACGACTAATGCACCAAGAATCTTGGACGGTGCTTAGTATGTTAGACTGGGCTACCAATTACTTCAACCAGAAAGGCATTAAAAATAGTAGGCTTAGTATCGAGTGGTTGCTTGCCCACGTTCTAGACGTTAAACGATTAGATTTATATCTGCTTTTCGAACGACCTTTAAGTTCGGGTGAGTTAGAACAGCTTCGACCGCTGGTTCAAAGACGCGCCAAGCACGAACCCCTACAATACATTATTGGAGAAACTGATTTTTTCGGGTTGAAACTGTCCGTCTCCAATTCGGTATTAATCCCACGACCAGAAACAGAAGAATTGGTCGAGCGGATTTTAAGAGATCACCCCAAGGATGCCCCTATGAAAGTTATGGACATTGGTACTGGCTCGGGGTGTATTGCCCTTGCGCTAAAGCATCACAGACCCGATTGGGAAATTTGGGCCATGGATACCTCCGAAGAAGCCCTACGTCAAGCTCAAGCCAATGCTAAATCGTTGGATTTATCTGTGCAATGGTTTCAAGATGATTTATTCGATACGCAATTTTTAAGACATCATCCTGAACTAGCCTATCAATTTGATGTGGTGGTATCGAACCCTCCTTACATTCTCAATGAAGAGCGATCTAATCTTGACACAGAAGTTGTGAACTATGAACCTGAACTGGCTCTGTTTTGCCGTAGTACGGGTCATATGTATGAGTCTCTCATGAATACATCTAAACAACTACTCAAAAAACCGGGAGGTCGATTTTATTTTGAGCTCCATGAGCGTTATGGCGAAGAAGTTCGAACGCTATATTCAAGCGTAGGAATTGAGGCCAAAATTGTAAAGGATTTGGGTGAAAAAGATCGTTTTATCGTTGGAACACTTTAGCTCTAAAAGCATACGCATTTTCTTTTAATGACCAATGTTCTTTAATGCCCATAAATCATTCAATTTCAACGAACTTCGATGATATTTCATGATTTGCAGAAATTTGTGGATAACTTGTGGAAAAGTAGTTGAAAAAAATACGATTTCCGCCGATGCTTTATTCTTGAGGCTGTTAAGGCAATATTAACTGAATATTACCCCTCTTACTAAGTTTTTAATTTAGATTTTTTAGCTATTGATTTTTAATAGTTTACACAAATTTATATGGTGTGGATAACTTTAGACCAGCACCTCCATTTGGGTTTGACAAGTAAGAAATAATTCTCCATTTTCAGACCAAGAAAAAACTAAACTCTTTAGTAAAATTTGTGGATAACTACCACCAAAGAGTCGTATAATAGTAGATGCAGGACATTTTTAACGTGTAGGAGGATTTTAGCTTTGCATATGGAATCAGCAGAGGCTACTTGGGATCAGTGCCTCAGTATAATTAAGGATAATATTAGCTATCAGAAGTTCAAGTCATGGTTTGAACCTATTCGAGCAATTAGTTTAGTGGATAACACCCTGACCATACAGGTCCCTAGTCAGTTTTGGTATGAATGGCTAGAAGAGCATTACTATACCATGCTTCGCTCTACTCTAAGTAAAGTCATGGGAGAACAAGGAAAATTGGAATATTCGGTGGTCATGGAAAAGTCGGATCAATACGAGCACAATAAATCTATCCGACTACCGCAGCGCCCTATGCCTCCGGCCCAAGACCAACACGTGCAAAGCTATCCAGATTATTCTCCCGACCGAATTGAAAATCCCTTTGTGATTCCTGGGATTCGTAAGACCAAAATTGACTCCAATCTAAATGGCTCTTATGTATTTGAACGCTATATAGAAGGAGACTGCAATCGCTTGGCGCGTTCTGCGGCTATGGCCATTTCAGACAATCCTGGGAGTAACTCATTCAACCCCTTCTTTATATATGGTCCTACTGGCCTTGGCAAAACTCACTTGATACAAAGCATAGGTAATCGAATAAAGCATAAGTTCGGGGATGAAAAATCCGTCCTATACATTTCGTCTGAAGCCTTTACCAATGAATTTGTTCATGCTATTCGAAATAACCGAGCGAGTGAGTTCTCGATGTTTTACCGAAATATTGATGTGCTTATCGTAGATGACATTCAATTTTTCAGTGGTAAAGAAAAAACCCAAGAAGAATTCTTCCATATCTTTAATGCTTTACACCAAGATGGCAAGCAAATCATTTTGAGTAGTGACCGTGCCCCTAAAGATGTGCCCGATATTGAAGAACGTTTAATTTCAAGATTCAGCTGGGGATTAAGCGCCGATCTTCAAATGCCTGAATACGAAACTCGATATGCGATTCTAGAGCGTAAAGCCAATGACAATGGGATTGAAATCCCTGGCGATATCTTAGAATTCATTGCCCATAACTTTAAGTCTAATGTTCGTGATCTTGAAGGTGCCATCATCAAATTGTTAGCACATGCCTCGCTACAAAATATCGATGAGATCGATTTGGCTATGGCGAAACGGGTACTTAAGGACATGGTCAAAGACTCTCACACTCAAATTTCTATCGAGTCGATTCAGAATTATGTGTGTGACTACTTTGGAATTGATACCAACAAAGTGCGTGAAAAAACTCGTAAGCAAGAAATTGTTGAAGCGCGACAGATTGCTATGTATTTATCGAAGCGTTTCACGAAATCTAGCCTTAAAACGATAGGTCTTCATTTTGGTGGGCGTGATCACTCTACCGTTATCCACGCAATCTCAACCGTTGAAGAACGGATGACCACGAGTCCAAAGCACAAACGTATTTTGGAAGAGCTCCATCAACGCATAGAAGTCGCAAGCCTGTAAAACGAAGTCTACATCAATGGATCACCTGACTCCAGATAGCATCTATTATTACGATAAGGAAGATGACTTCCCTGGAGACTCCGGACAAAAGTTACCATTAGATCTGGATAAATTAACCCTGAAAGGACTTCGTTATCGCGGGTTACATGGGGTCCATGAACATGAACGAGTAGAAGGCAACGATTTTGAGGTGGATCTCATCTTTTTCTGTGACTTACGTTCTGCCGGTCAAAGCGATGAATTGAGTAAAACCGTTGATTATGAAATTGCTGAAAACTTGGTAAGTGAAATTATGTTAGGGCCTTCCAAAAAACTAATTGAAAGCCTTTGCCTAAGTATTGGTGAATCCCTTATGAAGCATTTCGCAATGGCAATTGCCTTACGCGTAATCGTTCGAAAATTAGCCCCACCTGTCAAGCAAGCCGCTGAATATTCGGAAGTTTGCATGAACTGGAGAAGAGGCTAGTAAGAGTGTCACATTCTAATGCGGACAATTTTTCAAATGCCATTTACATAGCCTTGGGTTCGAATCAAGGGGATTCTAAAAAGCATTTACTTGAAGCCAAAGATTTTTTGACTCAATTGAGTACAAGGAGACCTGACTTTTCAAAGGTATATAACACCGAACCCATTGGTCCTTCTTCCACCGACTTTTTGAATGCCGTCGTGAGAATTGAGTCTGAATTAACCCCCACCGAATTACTTAAAAAATTAAAAGATCAGGAGCGCCAGCAAGGTCGACCTTCCAGATACCCAAAATGGACCTCACGCACCTTGGATTTAGATATTATAGACTTTAAAGGGTATATCGAAACAAATGCCGAACTTAGTCTTCCTCACCCCGCATTACAGAACAGACTATTTGTCTTACTTCCATTATCCGATATTGCCCCCAATTGGATTCACCCTGTGTCTCAGCAACCTATTCAAACACTCATTGAAAGGGCTGAAAAAATGCGGATTGAAACAAGTGCATGGCAATGGGAATAATGTTAGTTTAGACTATGCAAATTGGACCTCATTTTATTGCCATTGAAGGAGTGATTGGCGCGGGTAAAACTACTTTAGCACGAATGCTAGCGGAACGGCGACAGGCTCGACTAGTACTTGAAGAATTCGAAGACAACCCCTTTCTTCCGAAATTCTACGAAGACCGAGAACGTTACGCTTTTCAAACTCAACTAGCATTCTTAGCTAGTCGATTTCGGCAGCAGCAGAATATGATGAGCCAGGATTTGTTTCATACCATGACGGTATCTGACTACATCTTCGACAAAGATCGAATTTTTGCACGCCTGAATTTAGATGCGGATGAACTGGGGCTCTATGATTCCATTTTTTCAATTATGACGGGTATCGCGGTTCAACCCGATTTAGTAGTGTTCTTACAGTCTTCCGTAGAACGCCTGATGTCGAATATTCAACAAAGAGGGCGAGAGTACGAACAGCACATTACCCCTGAGTATCTCAGAGACTTAAATGACGCTTACAATCATTTTTTCTATCATTACCAGCGAAGTCCGGTCGTATTTATAAATGTAAGTGAAGTAGATTTTGTACAAAACCCCGAACATCTTTTGTATATTGAAGAACAACTTTTTGAACGACCCATACAGGATAATATGCACATCCATCTATCTTAAATTGGGCAATTCTAGGGCATGACTTTTAAATTACTTCTCATATTTTTTTTGCTTTTTGTGTTCTTCCGATTTGTCGGAAGAATTTTTTTGCCGTTAGCTATTTTTAGACAAGCATTTAAAAATGCACAGCGGCAAGGAACTCCTTTTGGTCAAACCCAAAGTAAAAATTCAACGAGTTCAAAAAAGAGAAAGAAAGATTTTTCAGCCATTGAAGATGCAGAGTTTGAAGAGATTACATCAACCAAAACCCCTAAGGATAGCACTCAGGAGCCTACATGAATATTGAAGAAAAAATTAGTCGGGGATTTGAACTCCTACAAGACAAGGATATTGATCACAGTTTAGATTTGGCGCGTGAGATTCAAAAAGAAGCTCCAGATACTCCCGAAGGATACTATCTAGAGGCGTTAATCATGCAGCAATTAAATCAACTAGACCTTAGCCTAAGCAGTATAGAGAAGGCACTAGAACGATCTCAGAATAATGGTGTTTACTTAAATCTCAGGGGTCAAATTCATATGGTTAAAGAAGATTTAGAAGCCGCAGAAGTAGATTTTGATGCCGCCATTGAAGCGAATAATGTTTCGGCCGCACACAGAAATAAAGTAATGATCATGCTCATGACCGATCGTGGATCAGATGCCGTGGCCTATCTGATCAACCGAATAAAAGCTGAGCCCAGAGATGCTGAAAACTGGATTCTCATGGGTGACATGATTATGAAGGGTGGACAAGGAGACAAGGCTAGAACCTATTATGAACAAGCCTTAAAAATTGATCCCGACAATGAATACGCCCAGCGGCAGTTAGAAGAAATGGGTTAAGGATAATTCTATTTTTTGTTAGGGGTAGCCGCACCTTCAGGTGTATTAGTAACATACCTTCTATGTTATTGGACATAGCTTGTCATATAACCAATTTTAAATACTATGATTTCTTCGCAATTAATACCCTCTTTTCAGCCTAGTAGAACGTTCCATCAACGAACAATACTTTTATTTATTCTAAGCATGATCTTTATGAGTTCAGAGCTGGTTATGGCTCAGAATGGCCCAGGCAACCGACGAGCTGAGCAGGGAAATGGCGATCATCGACAAGAACGTATGCACGAAGGTCGCGGTGATGAACACGATGATAAAAGACATGAAGCCGAAAGAAGAACCGAAAGAGAAAACAGGCTACAACTGCTTTATGAGACTCAAAATAAAGTCGTACAAGATCGCCTCGATTTGTCTGAAAAGCAGATGAATGAATTAGATTCCAAACAAAAAGATGTGATGAACGCTTTAGATGCTGTAGCGACCAAGATGCGAGAAGAAGTAGACCAAAAACGTAGTGAAATGGATCTTCGCAGAGAAAGTATGCAAAAGATTCACAAAGACAATCCAGAGGCTAGACCCGCACCTGAAGTTAGAGAAGCCATGCAAAAAGCCATGAGAGAAAAACGGAGTGCTCTTCAAAATGAAAGCGAAGAGCATATGAGATCCCTCATGCTAAAAGCAGAGACTGAGTATCTCCTCATTCTTCATGAAGTACTCAGTAACAAACAGTTTAGAAGCTACATCGAACAACGTGAAGAAATTAGACGCGAAGTGCGATCTAAAATGAGACAATAGACCTTGCGATTACTCTAAATAAAGCAGTATATTTGATGCCCTTTCTTGCTCACGTGGCGGAATTGGTAGACGCGCACGCTTGAGGGGCGTGTGGGAGAAATCCCGTGATGGTTCGACTCCATTCGTGAGCACTTGATAATTAAGCTAAGTAACATAATTACAGTTATTTAGCTTTTTTATTTTCTAGGAACTGTACAAGTTTTGTACAACTTATCTATAGTTAAGTGTGTTTTAACACTAAGTCAAGTGATGTATATCCTATCTAATATCTTATTATCCAGATAGATCTACATTTAGGACATCTTGAGAAGAATGAAATGTATTCCTGCCACTTAGTTCTTTTCCAGGTATGTTTACACTTAAGACATTTCATTACAGATCAATTTATTTCACTCAAATTTGGCCCCTAAGGGCCAAAGTCTAGGTGGGTGGGAGTTTGTTATCCCGCTAATGCACTGCTTAAAAAGAACGTAAAATACATGGGATAAATTCACTCATTTCGTCTTTATACATTGTACATAGAGTGGAGTAATTAAATAAAAAAGCCCCAAGATGTAATATATCTTGAGGCTAAATAAAGACTGAATACTAATTATACAATAGGATGTCTTAATCTGGTTGATCCTGTTGATCCTGTTTATACTGGTATAACCATACGATTTTACCATCAATGATATAGTAATGTTCAAGTATGTTATATGTATCAATATCTCCGGAGGAAAGTGTAGATGTAATGGCAAAAGTGGCATATACGTGCTCACCACCTGTTTCAGGATTCAAATCAACACTGTAAATTGACAACATTTCCCACTCATACTCACTTGTATCATCTTGGAGATGATTTGAAAATCCCCTAAAAGAATCAAAGATTAATCCATCATAGGTGATGATTGTGGTTGTATCTGAAAAAAATGAAGACATTTTTTCGTAATCATTTACGACCCATGCCTGATCTAGATCCGTTACCACTTTTACATATTCGGATGTTCCAATATGCCATTCGAATCCCTGGAATTCTTCTCCACTAACGAATCCAACGGAAGGGCTGTCTTGTTTCGCACAACTTGCGATAATAACGAATAAGCTTAATGCTAGTAATTTTAACTTTTTCATTTTTTTTGATTTAGTTAATATTATGTAGATAATTCAAAATTATTCTTGAGGAATCCTTTCGTAATACAGGTTATCCTTATGATCCTGAGTTAACTCTATGAGTCTTCTCAACTGCTCAGGATGTTTTTGTCTTAGCTCTGCAATGTATTCACTCCACGTTGTATTAAATTGAGCTTGATCATCAGTATGAAAGTAGTAATTCACATTCCAATCATCTCCCCATTCGTGTAGTAGTAATCCAAATCGGTTTAGTTTTCCTTGATCAACAAAGTTCTTTAAAATGGGAAATGCATACTCTCGAAAAATCGATACCCATTCTGATTGATCTGAAAAATTCACTCTGTTTTGATTAATCATCACAGCTCCTCCAACATTCTCTCCATTTCCGTAAAAGGCAGTATGAATGTAGATGTTATCCTTGTGTTTTTTAATCTTACTTTGGACTTCATTTAATTCCTCAGTTGATATGTTCAACTCATTAAAAAATGTATCCCAAGCTTCAAAAAAAGCACTTTTATTTTCCGCCACAAAATAAACATTATGATTGAATTCATCACCCCAGGTATGAGTTAAATGACCATATCCCATTATTTTTCCTTCTTCTACCAATGTATTCCAAACGGGTCTCTCATATTGATCAAAAGCAGAAAATACCGCAGCCTGATCGATTAGAAGAGTTGAATTTTGAATGAATACAACAGTATTGCTAACTGTAGGATCGGCTTCCTGTGCATAAGTGTTCTCAATGTTAAATACTAGAA
>RFPJ01000041.1 GCA_009926145.1 Bacteroidota bacterium | reverse complement strand
TGGCGTTGATCCACAAGCCATGTTAAAGCTGGGGCGCGCCCAGGCAGCCGCTATTTTAGCCATTAAACAACAAAAGCGTTCGGTTGAAGAGTATTACCCCAAAGAGGTAAAAAAATCCATCACCGGGAACGGTAATGCCAGCAAGGAACAGGTGGCGTATATGTTGGATAAAATGGTGCGCTTACCCGATGAAAAACTACCCAATGATGCTACCGATGCATTGGCGGTAGCGTGGTGTCATTATATGAATATAAAAGGGGCTAAAACCAGGAAACAAACCCATCAAAATAATAAGAAGGGCGGCTGGGAAGCGTTTATTGCTGAAAACCCAAATAGACTAAAATCATGATACGGTATTTGAAAGGAAAAGTAATAGAGAAAGAACCCGCCGGCATTATATTAGACGTGAATGGCGTTGGTTATGGGGTTAGTTGTTCTCAGTTTACATTAGAGGAAATCCCGACTGAATCAGCCGAGTTAACCCTGTTGATTTATCATCATATTACCGATAGCGATCAGCGGCTCTTTGGTTTTATAAATGCCGCGGAAAAGACCCTTTTCGAGCAATTAATAACGGTTAAAGGCGTGGGTCCAAAATTAGCCCTAACCATCGTGAGCGGAATGCCCGTTGAACAAATCATGGGGGCCATTATTGATCGGCAAGCAGGTTTGTTGTCCAAAATACCTGGTATCGGGAAAAAATCCGCAGAACGAATCATTCTTGAACTTAAAGAAAAGGTAGAGGCGACGGCCGCAGAACAAGGGCACAAACAGGATGGTTCAACCCGAGAAAAAACAGGCCGTTCTGAGGAGGCTATACAGGCGCTCTTGTCTCTAGGTTTTAAAGCAAAAGAGGCCGAAGTGGCTGTTCAACAAGCGATTAGTACCGATGAGTCGGCAGGAAATGATATAGCCGGACTAATTAAAACTGCCCTTCGACTGCTTAAAGGTTAAGGGGCTTAACAATTTCTTCATTTCCAATTTGCTTAAGAGTATGGTAACATTAAATTAAACGTGTAACCGAAACACCACATCTGAGAACCGTGTCTAAACAAACCATTTTAGTTGTTGACGATGAAACCGATTTGCTCGACTTAATTGAGTATAATTTACACAAAGAAGGCTTCAGTGTTTTAAAAGCCGAAAACGGAGAAGAGGGCATCAAGGTCGCCAAAGAGCATCGCCCGGACCTTATATTGCTCGACATCATGATGCCTAAGATGGATGGGCTTGAGGCCGTGGAGATTATGAGGCAAGATGATGAGCTTAAAAAAACACCCATCATATTTTTAACGGCTAGAAGCGACGAGAAAACAGAAATTGATGGCTTGAATAAAGGGGGAGACGATTACATTACAAAGCCTATAAGCACCACAAAACTAGTATCTCGAATTAAGGCGGTACTCAGGCGGTTTGATGATTCAGACAGGGCGACGAATAAATTAGAAGTGCATGATTTGGAAATAGATAAGGATCGCTACATTGTGCTTCAAAGCGGAAATGAATTTCAGTTACCCAGAAAAGAGTTTGAGCTCTTGTTCTTTTTAGCTAGTAGAAAAGGGAAAGTACTTGACAGGCAGACCCTTCTGAATAAGGTTTGGGGTGATAACATTTATGTAGTGGATCGGACCGTGGATGTGCACGTTCGAAAAATACGGGAAAAACTAGGCGACCATTACATTGAAACGGTAAAAGGGGTCGGATACCGATTCAAAGAATGAGCCGGGATAAAAAGAAGATAAGACTGTATAAATTAGGCCTGAGAAAAGCTTTATATGTATCCCTTGTTTTAGGGGGGGTCTTTTGGGCCCTTGTCTTCTTGGTGTTAAAAGCGGAAACCCCAGACGCCATTGTTTCAACCCTACTGTTTGTTTTTGCTACCGCGATCACGGTTTATCTTATCGAATACAAAACAGATTATCAGCGGATACAAGTTTTAGAGAGGCTGTCAAAGAACATATCAAAAAAACGATTCGAAGACATTGAAGACCACAGAAGCGGAAGTAATGATGAGTTAGACTATGTTATAAAGAAGGCCATACAGTCGAACCGAACCGTGGAACGGGAGATTCAGAGGCTGAATAAAATCGAGAATTATAGAAAAGAGTTTATTGGAGATATTTCTCACGAATTGAAAACCCCCATATTTGCTATTCAGGGTTTTGTTGAGACGCTATTAAATGGGGCGCTAGAAGACGAGTCGGTAAATCGGAAGTTTTTACAAAAAGCGATGAGAAATGTTAACCGGCTTATTTTTTTAACCAAGGACTTGATGGAAATCTCCAAGCTTGAAACGGGGGAGTTTAAGTCTGAGCCAGAAAATATGTACCTGTACGACATCGTACATGAAGTTGTGGAAAGCCTGCAGTATAAAGCGCAACAGGAACAAATACACTTACATGTTGGGCAAATAGACCGCAATCTTTCTGTTAAAGCGGATAAAAATCAACTTCGTCAGGTGCTCATAAATCTTGTTGAAAATGGAATTAAGTATAACTCCCCAAATGGAAACGTCAATGTTTTTGTGACGCCCGCCAAATCACAAAGTAGGGTAGTGGTCACTATAGAAGATACCGGAATAGGAATTGACGAAGCAGACATACCGAGGGTAACCGAACGCTTTTTTCGGGTTGAAAAGTCTCGATCTAGAGAACGAGGTGGTACAGGGCTTGGGCTGTCTATCGTGAAGCATATTATAGAGGCTCATGGGGAAACGCTTCGTATTAAAAGCGAGCCAAACAAAGGGTCTAAGTTTAGTTTCAGCTTAACAAAAAGCGAACAACCCGAAACGGTTGAGCAGAAATAACACCCGGCTTTTTTAAAAAACTTGCTTTAGAAAGCTGTACTTTAAAAAGAAAAACTATGGTACATGCTGTAATAATGGCGGGCGGTTCAGGAACTAGGTTTTGGCCCATGAGTACTCGTTCCAATCCTAAGCAATTTCATCGACTATTCGGCTCGGGAACGATGCTTCAAAATACAGCCAAAAGGATAGAGCCCATTATTTCGCAGGATCGATTAATGGTGGTAACGAATGAGCGATACTGCGATGTGGTTGCAGAGCAACTACCAAAAATGCCAACCAACCAGATTATTGGCGAGCCGGTTGCAAAAAACACAGCTCCCTGTGTTGCTATCGCCGCCGCCCTTTTACACCACAAAGACCCGGACGCCATTATGGTTGTGTTACCGGCCGACCACCACATCACCGATGAAGAGGGGTTTATTGCCATTCTTGAACAGGCCATTGAGGCAGCAGAAAAAGAGGAGGTTTTGGTAACTATTGGCATTACGCCAAGCTTTCCTGAAACGGGATTTGGCTACATTGAGTCGGAGAAGGGGGCGATGGAATCGTCGGCTCGAAAAGTCTTGGCCTTTAAAGAAAAACCAGACCTGGCAACAGCGGAAAAGTTTTTGGCTAGTGGTAACTACTATTGGAATAGTGGAATGTTTGTGTGGAAGGCATCAACCGTTTTGAAAGCGATAGCACAGCATTTACCCGGGATGTATGAATTGCTGGAACAGGTAAAGCCCGAGTTTGGAACCAGCATGGAGCCACTTGCTATTAAAGATTTTTATATGGACACCGAAAGCATCTCAATAGATTATGGCATTATGGAATCCTCTGAAAATGTATTGGTGGTTCCCGGAGACTTTGGCTGGAACGATGTTGGTAGTTGGTCGGCGGTCTATGAATTAACAGATAAAGATACGTCCGGGAATGCGCTGCAAAGTATATATCACACCGTTGCGGGCTCGAGTAATAACCTACTTATGTCTAGTGGAGAAAAGATGATTGCATTGGTGGGAATGGAAAATACCGCGGTTATTGAAACAGAGGACTCTATTTTAATCTGCAATTTAAATCATTCTCAAGGCGTGAAACAAGTAGTCGAACACCTGTCTTCTAGGGACGATTTAAAAAAGTTTTCCTAATAATTTTCGAAAAAAGAGGATTAGAGATAGATCGTTTGATGATCAAAGGCTAATTTTATGTGCTTTGGCAATCGGGCGTTGGATTCTTCGTGACGTACTTGGCCATTCATGTGTATTAGGTACCCCTCGGGAATACTCAAATCATTAATTAGCTCAACAGCATCGGGAATGCTTAAGTGGGTGGGGTGCTCGGGTTGCCATCGAAGGGCGCTCAGTATAACTACTTTCGAGCCTTTCATTATTTTTAGGCTCGAATCGGGCAATTCTTTTACATCGGTCAGATAGCAGAGATCATTTATTCGAAAACCATATATATCTAATGACCCGTGTTTGGCGGGGATTGGGGTTATATTAAAGGGCCCTATATATAAGGTGTTTTGAAGTTCGTGTAATTCAAGATCCGTAGAACCTGGGTATTTTTTTGCCCCGAACAAATAGTCAAAACGGGAAGAGATAGAAGCAATGGCCCCTTTTGTGGTATATACAGGGATGGGTTTCTTTTGTATGTAGTTATACATTCTTAGGTCGTCGATCCCAGAAACGTGGTCCATGTGTTCGTGGGTTACCAATAAAGCATCGATATGTTTTATGCCTGCAGAGATACTCTGAAGTCGGAATTCAGGCCCAGCATCTATTACTATAGAATGCTCACCTTCTTGAAGCCATGCGGAACATCGGTTTCTAAAGTTTCGAGCATCATTAAGGAGTTCTTCTTTATAAAACCCTCCCGCTACTGGAACGCCCATAGATGTGCCACTACCTAGAATGGTGCACTTCACTCTAAACCACCCCACTCATCTGAAAATCCTGAGGGTAAATGAAGTTGCCCCCAAAGTTTTTCAAGTTCTTTTCGGATGGCAGGCTTTATAAAAACATCCTCAAGTGAAATTTGGGAGAGCACCGTGGCAAGGGTTCGAAGTTGAGACTCTATTGGTTTGTTTTTGTTTACCATTACGATTTTATCTCCTTCAATTAAACAGTCCGAACCCAAAAAGACTCCACGCTCTTTTCTGGTTCGGTAGCCTAGTTGTTCGAGTATTTGCTCTAATTCCAGGAATAATTTTTCTGCTTTCATTTAAAATCCAATCCAATTGAAAATAAACTAATGGTAGAACGATAATCAAAATCCATGCCATCGATATTAAAATCTTGGAACAGAGTTTCGTAGGAAAGATAAAAACCTCGACCGCCTCTAGTGGGGTTTATACGAAGAGTGGTCTCTGTTTTAAACTGGTCGGTGTTACCCCCAAAAAAATTGCCTGCCGAGTTACTAAATCCATACCATTTGGTGGCTCCTGAAGAAAGGGTGAAAAAACGAGCAGGTCGCATTCTAATAATTCCACCAAACCCACCAGAGAAAGCGGTTTGATAAAAACGAGAGGCGTAGCCTTCTTTAGTGGCGGCGGTTATAGCGGTTTCAACCCGAAATGGAATCGCGATTTGTAGCCGTGGCTTTCGTAATAAAAAAGATTCTGTGCCAAGTTCTACTCCTAACCTCACAAAGGAGGCCTTGTCATTTCCGATGAATTGATTACCGCCGATCAAATCAATTCTAACCCCGGGAGTGTGGTACTGAATATTTATTAATGAAGGCGTCATTTCCAGCGATTGATCTCCGCTAATGGCAGGACTATCCCCTATATACTCAAAGGAAACGTCACTATAACCCACATACAAGCTTGAGTTGAAGCGCTGCTCATTTTTTTGTTCTTCGTCTACGCTAAACATTTGTGCAACGACAATGCTTGGCGTATAGCTTATTAGGGTTATTAAGAGAATTGCGTATCTCATCGTTTATCTAAGGAATGAATTTTCTATTATTTGCTTTATTCAAGGTAAGCAAAACATACTATTTAAGACTATGAAAACAATCACATTACTCTTATTAAGTTTTTTAACACTTAACCTAGGCAACACAGAAAGCACTATGAGCAACCTTAACGACACGTTTTATGATTATTCTGTAAAAGATATTGATGGAAACGATTTGGCGCTTGATCAATATAAAGGAAAGGTGATACTCGTTGTAAATGTTGCGTCAAAATGCGGCTATACTCCACAATACGAAGGGCTTCAGGCGGTATACGAAAAATACAATGAGGATGGGCTTGTGGTCTTGGGTTTCCCCGCTAATAATTTCATGGGCCAAGAACCAGGTACAGAAGAGGATATCAAAGAATTTTGTACCCTAAACTATGGCGTTACCTTTCCTATGTCTTCAAAGGTATCGGTACGCGGAAAAGACCAAGACCCCTTATTTGGATATTTAACTAGTCAACCAAACCAAGACTTTGAAGGCGGAATCCGTTGGAATTTCGAGAAATTCCTTATCGACAAAGAAGGAAAACTGCAGCGTAGATTTCGCAGTGGTGTAGAGCCAGAGAGCGATGAGTTAACAAACGCTATCGAAGCTTTATTATAATCTATAGAGAACATATAAAGAAAAGTGTTGACTATTGAGTCAATTGCTCACTATATTTGATGCTCTTTAATGGTCCGGTAGTTCAGTTGGTTAGAACGCCTGCCTGTCACGCAGGAGGTCGAGGGTTCGAGTCCCTTCCGGATCGCTTAAGCCCTGATACCAGGGCTTTTTTTTTGCCTTTGTTTTTTAATGGTAATCCAAGGTAACAATAGTGACTGATTTATATCCGACATATGATGTAATTGTTGTGGGGGCCGGTCATGCGGGCAGTGAGGCCGCTGGTGCAGCCGCTGAATTGGGTGCAAAAACCCTCATGATTACAATGAATCTAGAGGCTATCGCGAAAATGAGTTGTAACCCAGCCATGGGTGGAGTGGCCAAAGGTCAACTCATACGAGAGATTGACGCTCTTGGTGGATTATCAGGCATTGTTAGCGATCGATCAGCTGTCCAATATCGGATGCTCAATCGAAGTAAGGGCCCGGCAATGTGGAGTCCACGTTGCCAAAGTGATCGGATGTTGTATGCTCAATATATGAGGGAAGAACTTGAAAAAAAACAACAACTTAGCTTCCGGCAAGACAATGTGGTCGATCTTATTATTGATGAGGGTGCCGTAAAAGGGGTGGTTACTCAAACAGGACAAAAATTTTACTCTAAATCGGTTGTTCTCACCAGCGGCACCTTTTTAAATGGACTTATTCATATCGGTGACGCTAGTTATGGAGGGGGTAGATCAGGAGAAAGAGCGTCCATTGGTATTAGTGCAGCTCTTGAGCAGCAAGGTTTTGCAGTAGGCCGATTAAAAACAGGTACGCCCCCTAGGATAGATGGTAGAACCGTTGACTATTCTAAACTTGAAATCCAGTATGGAGATGATAATCCTACTCCATTTTCATTTTCTACAAAAGGCCCACTTCCTAGCGCAAAAGAACAGTTAACCTGCTGGATTGGGTATACAAATGAAATTGTACACGATAAACTGCGGGAGGGCTTTGATCGAAGCCCTATGTTTAACGGTCGAATTAAGTCTATTGGACCAAGGTATTGTCCATCTATAGAGGATAAAATTAATCGTTTTGCAGACAAAGACCGTCATCAACTTTTCTTGGAGCCTGAGGGGTGGAGTACTTACGAGATGTACCTGAACGGGTTTTCTACTTCATTACCTGAAGAAACTCAATACGAAGCTCTTAGATTAATTCCAGGTTTCGAAGAAGCGGTTATGCTTAGGCCGGGTTATGCCATTGAATATGATTATTTTCCTCCTCACCAGATTAAGCGTAGCATGGAAACTAAGCTTATCGATGGGCTGTATTTTGCGGGTCAAATCAATGGTACAACAGGCTATGAGGAAGCGGCTTGTCAAGGATTAATGGCGGGAATTAACGCCGGTTTAAAGTCTATGGGCAAACAACCCTTTATCTTACAAAGGTCAGAGGCTTATATTGGTGTTCTTATTGATGATCTTATTAATAAAGGCACAGAAGAACCCTACAGAATGTTTACTTCTCGGGCAGAACACCGAATACTACTTAGGCAAGACAACGCTGATCTCCGCCTTACACCAAAAGGTAGAGAAATAGGCCTGATCAATGATGAGCGATGGGCCGAATTTGAGAAAAAACGCCAAGGAGTAGAGGAGATCATGAGGCTCTTTACAAACGAAAGCGTTCGACCCGAACAGATTAATGACTACCTGCTTTCTGTAGGAACCACAGAGTTGAAACAGCCCGTCAAGGCCTATACCGTGGTGCCAAGACCCGAGGTGTCAGTGTTTGACTTATTAGAATCCGCTCAAGACCTAAAGGATAAATGTTATGCCATAACAGACGATTTGTACATTTACGAGCAGATTGAAATCCAAATAAAGTATCGGGGATATATTGAAAAAGAGCACGAAATGGTGCGAGAACTAGCAAATAAAGACAACATCATCATTCCTGAAACTCTGGATTATGATCGAATAAAAAGCCTTTCTACGGAGGGCCGGTTAAAACTACAAAAGATTAATCCGGAAACCTTAGGGCAGGCAAGCAGAATAAGCGGCGTGTCTGCTAGCGATGTGTCCGTTTTGATGGTTTACCTTAAGAGGGTTTCCTGATGCCTGCTGAATTTCAAAACAATGTTTCACGTGAAACATTTTCTAATGAAGACCTACAGTGGCTACAAAAAATATTTAATGAGAAGGAAAAAAGCCTTAAACAATATGCGGATCTTATTCTTTGGTGGAATAAAAAATTAAATCTCGTTAGCAGAGATAGCGGGTTGGATGATATAAACAGGCATATTGTACACTCATTAACACTTTCATTAGTACCATCGGTAAAAACTGCGGATATACTATTAGATGTTGGTACTGGTGGGGGCTTGCCCGGTGTCCCATTGGCTATAATCCGTGATCATTATACCGAAAGTAGGGGACAGCACGTTATACTTTGCGATAAAGTGGAAAAAAAACTCTGGGCGGTAAAGCAAATGGTGAGTAAACTAAATCTTTTAAACGTTCATTGCTTATCAAAGGATATTAATAATCTTGAGCGCCGAGATTTGGACTGGGGCACAGGTGATGTTTCACGTGAAACATTGGTAGGCGAGCAGCAGAATGTAGTGGTGATCAGCAAACACGCATTTAAGTTTGATGATTTGATGCATTCTATTTCTGAAAAAGTTACCACTGAATTCGTGCTATTAAAGGGTTTTTCTGAGGCAAAAGAAGAGCTGTCTAGGGTTGAAGAACCCTTTACAGCTGAGTTTTACCCTCTAGAGGAATTTTTTGGAGACCCATTCTATGCTGGCAAAGCAGTGGTTCATGTTAAAAGGGCTTAATACAATTGCTCTAAAGCCTACAGATACTTTGTATATTATTGTTGATCAGAAATACTAACCAAAGGTAATGGGTGTGCATCCATGAATAGTTCTGAACGTAGGTTAAAGCTTATTTTGTTGTTACAACAACCCGGAAGAAAGAAGTCTGTAAAAGAGTTGGCGGATATTTTTGGTGTCAGTAGACGAACAATTTTTAGAGATTTTAACGCGCTTTCAGAAATAAATGTACCCATCAATTATGACCGGTATTTAGGTTATGGGCTGGTAGAGGGGTATAAAATGCCCCCGCTCATGTTTAATTCGAAGGAGCTTGCCACTATTATGGTTGGGTTGAATTTTGTGAAGTCTCAGGTCGATCAACAAATGGTTCAAGACGCAACGGGTGTGGAGTTAAAAATTAAAAATGTGTTACCAACAGAATTAAAGGGGCTCATGAACTCGCTAGAAGAACACACTATTGTGGATCCTTATTTAAAATATAATGGTCGGCAAAAAATGGGCGGGGACTGGTACATGATAAGTTCGGCTATAGCCTCTAAAAAGAGGTTACAGTTTGTCTATACAACTAGAGAAAATGAGACGGCTACTAGAAAAATAGACCCCTACATGTTGGTGTATTTTGAAGACCACTGGAATGTGATAGGCTGGTCTCATAAAAGAGGAGATTTTAGAAGTTTTGTTCTCGATAGGGTGGCATCACCGGTAATTTTAGATGAAGAATGGTCCAGAAAACAGAATATTGATGTAGACAGCTTAATTTTTAGATTTAACGGGCCCGCAAAAAAAATCATACTAGACGTCGACGAATTCGAGATGGAGCGGCTACGGGCAAATTTACCGGCTAAAATAATTAAGCAAAAACAAATCAGGCCTAAAAAAATTAGGCTTGAGTTTGAGTTTGATCATTTGCCCTTTATAAACGAGTGGCTCTTACAATTTGGACCAAAGGTTGTAATTCATAAACCATTAGAACTTAGAGACATGCAAAAGACTATTCTAAATGAAATGATAAAGAATCTAGATTAATCTTCTGCTTCTCCTGGATCGCCCTCTTCTTCATCGTTCA
>RFPJ01000005.1 GCA_009926145.1 Bacteroidota bacterium | reverse complement strand
GGTCCATAACCCCCTGGCATTCTGAACATGTACCCTTCTGGCATAAACCAACCACCGAGACCAAGACCCTTAATTACCACAGGGATTCCTTGTCTATTTAAAATCTCTTTACCATCAACCTTAAAAAAGGTTTCATCAGCATATCCATTAATATCTGTATCGTCTTTATCTTGTACACTTGTTGGAGGATTACACACTACTATGAAACAAGTGAGTAGACAGAGAATTAGCATTTTATTAGAGTAAGTCATTTTAATAGAACCATCTTTTTTGTATCCATTAATTGTCCATTTACGGTAAGTGAATAAAAATAAAGACCACTTGATAAATTAGAAGCATCAAACAGAAAATTATGCCTTCCAGAACTTAAAAAACCCATTTTTTCGTCTGAAACTAGTCTGCCAAGTACGTCTCTAACTAAAATTTGTACATTTGATGTTTTTTGAAGCTCAAATTCAATTGAGGTAACAGGGTTGAAAGGATTAGGGTAGTTTTGAAATAATTTATATGATTTGGGATAATCATATTCCTCAAAAATCTGCTCATTTGAAGTCAATGTTTCGCCGTCGATGAGTACGCTGCCTTCGCCGTTGTATTGATATAATCTAACATAGTCTATATACATCTTAGCAGGAAGTGACGCAGTAACTTGGTTTGCACTTAAGGCGTCTGTAAAATTACCACCTACAGCTAAGTTAAGAATCATAAAAAAGTCTTGATTAAATGCATTTCGCAATTCATTAGAGGTTATACCAAATGGTGCTGTATAAAGGTTGTGTTCATTTCCTTCATCTTGAACCGTCATTCGTATATGATTTTTACTCCAATATAGTCGGTACACTTGGAATCGTTCATTTAAATTATCGTCAGAGACATAGGGATTATTATAATTAACATCCCCAGCTATTGCGGCTGCACAAGTTTCATTACCAGTAACGCAAGCAGCAGAAGAGTACCAAATAATATTTGATCCAACATACTGATTAGCTGAACTATTGGGATATCCTTGCTGTGTTCGGAAGGATTTTTTTTGCCCCATTTCCATTAGATCAATTTCACCAGACTTGGGCCATCCAACCTCAGGATGATTTCCTCCTAGGAACCATACTGCTGGCCAAAGGCCTGTATCAACTACTGGTACTTTCATTCGTATTTCGACTATACCGTACTGAAAGTGAACATTATCTTGAGAGGTAATTCTTCCAGAGGTGAAATCAGTGCTCCCTTGCTCCATAGCGGTTATTACTAAGGCATTATTACCTTCTTCACCTGGAATTTGCTCGATTGATATATTTTCTTCTGAGTAGGATTGAAGTTCTTGATTTCCCCACCCACATAAATTTTCACCTTGATTACATCCATTTCCTAATTCATAGGACCAATTACTTAAGTTGAGACTGGAAGATGAAAAATCATCCCACCATATTAAATTTTGGGGTCTAAAAAAGACAGAATAGATGGTGCTATCTTGTTTGTCAGAAGAAATGCTTTTTATGTACGTGTAATCATTGGATTCAAAATAGGTAATACTCGCATCAGCATTATTTGGCGTAGCGAAAACATCTGGTCTTGAAGATTGATCACCTAAATTAAATACATAGTTCTTTCTGAGAGAATTAAAATGATTTATTGGTTTTCCATTGACAGTAATAGAACTAAGAGTTGGATCAGAAATATCACTATATAACACAAAATCAATTGTATAGGTTTTGGTTGTTTTGGCATTTTCTGCTACAACATTAATTTTTGTTGAACCAGGTAAAGTTGAATTAGGTTCGATAGTATAGGTAGCATTTGTATCAGATAGGACTACAGATATCTGAGGAACCTGTGTAGAATTGGATGGCAGAGTTACTTCATAGTCAAATTGTGTTGACTTGAAATATGGAATATGCACATCATCTATTTTAATTTCTTTAAGAGTAGCATCATCATTAGCATTTGGAGCACCCTTATAGAAATATAAATTATTAAAGTAGAAAGTAGGTTTATCACCTCTACCTGAATCATCAAATTTGAATTGGAAAATATTAGTTAAATCAACCACTGAAGAATATGAGGAAAGAGGTATGTCATAGCTTTTCCATTCACCTTTTGAAATCGACAAGGATACCGGGGTTTCAGAGGGGCCAGGGCTTATTGCAAATAAATTTATGGAACTAGCATTTGCTGTCCATACGTCTATATGTAAATAATCCATTTCAGAAACATTAATTCTTTTATTAAGATCTATTCCCTGATAATTGAAGTTGGTGTATTTGAACACTTCTTCACCACTAATGGTAACTCGTGAAACTTTTGTAGATTGTCCCCAATTCGGATTAAAGTTCACGTTGGAAAGGTTTTCAAAGTGAGAGCTAAATATGGATAAAACATCTTCAGCTGCTCTGTCAGGTGGGGTTGGGCTTGGATTTTCTGGCTCTAAAATAGGATTAAAATATACGGTGTAAGTATTAGTAGAAGAGCTATCACTTGAAATTACCTTAGCACTTGCAATCCCGGGGAGACTAGTAGCTTGAGTAATATTTATATATGCATCATCATTACTTTTTTGCGCTTCTAAATTGGGTAAGTTGGTAGCCCCTGCAGAAACATTCAGTGTGTAGTCAAATTTATTGGGATTAAAACCTTCTATGGTTGTTCCATTAACACTAAGATCACTTAAGTAAGCGTTTTTTTCTTGAGATGTTTCTGTGCGATAAAAATAAATATTATCAATGTAAATGGTAGGACTGTTACCACTGCCGGCATCATTGAAAGCGGCTTGAAATATTTCATTTATATCAACTTGACCATTAAAAGAAGCTAAAGGAATATCAAAACTTAGCCAATTCCCATTATTTATGGTTAATGCATAAGTACTAATTGAAGGACCTGGAGATATAAGTTCAAAATTCAGAGCTGTGGCATCTTCAGTCCAAATATCGATATGTACATATTCCATCTGACTGGCATCTATACTAGAACCTAATTCTATTCCTTGATAATTGAAATTACTGTATTTGAGTGTTTTATTACCATTAATATCAACTTCAGAAACATTAGTGCTTTGATTCCAATTTGCGTAAAAATTAGTATTAGGAACGTTAGAGTATGTATCACTATAGATTGAGATCACATCAATTTTATTGCTAGATGGATTTGGGGCAGAATTTGTTGGATTTCCTTGCGATGAAATGACAGTCTCTTGCAAATAGTTAAGATTGTTTAGGAAGGGTAGGGCTAATAAAAAAATGCCCCTGAAAGTTAACGTCATTGTGAGTTGAGTTGAATAGATTAGTAATTAATGGCAGATAAAATGTGCCCAAGATATAACTAAATTGTATACATATTTATTTTAATAGTATCATTTTGTAAGTAATACTCTGATCTCCAAATTGTAATCGGTAAAAATACACACCGCTTGATAGTTGGCTAGCATTGAAAGAGTAATTATATCTTCCTTCGGATAACTGCTTATTTACTAACGTTAGTACAAGTTGACCTAAACTATTGTAAATTTTCAGGCTCGTATTACCAGCAGATGGAAGTTCGAATTTAATATTTGTATTTGGGTTAAAGGGATTAGGATAATTCTGATATAGTTTCAATTGTTTTGGAAAATCAGATTCAAAATCTTGGTTTGAGTTAATGGCTTGATCACTGTAGAAATAAAGATTGTCGATGTAATAATACTGTAAATCACCTGAAACTATAAATACCATTTGAGAGAGATTTTTTCTTCCAGTCATACCTGGCAGATTATCTAATGGAATATCAACAGATATCCATTTATGACTTTCTAGTTTTGGATTGGAATCCTGGTCAAATAGCCAAGTATCTTCTGTATCGTTTCCACCACCATAAGCATCTCCACCAAAATCAACCAATTTGAATTCTAATTTTGTAGGTGAATCTGTTTTATCTTGAGTATAGAAATCGAATCGTACATTCGTAACCTTCGTGCCGTCTATACCATTGTCTTTTTTTCCATCTGGGCTGATGCCTTGAAAAAACTCAGGAAGAGCATATCGGCTATTGTTATAATACAACATATTATTGCCGTTCAATTCGGTTACTTCAACAGTGGCAGCATCATGTTCTGCACTAAATACTGTTTCATTCATTTGGCTATACATTGGGTAGGCATCTCTGTATTCAGTGTAATGATCACTAAACAATGATATCACATTTTCAGAAGGGTGTTCTGGTATTGGAGATTCGGTAAGTCCTGGATATTTAAAAAAAAGAATATTGTCTAAGAATATTGTTTCATCACCGGTAAATTTTATTCGAGAGATCCTACCTAAATCAATACCACCAAAATGAGTATTTAAATCAATTTCAATTTCTTGCCAAGAGTGTTTAACGACATTTATCACATAGCTACTTTCTTTACCATCGCTACTGATTAAATGAACAGTTAGGTCATTTGTTTCTTGAGTCCAATAGTTGAAATGAAAATTTACCATGTTAGTAACGTCAAGATCTTTGCCCAATTCGATAATGTAGGTATCAAAGTCTTTTAACTTTAGTATACTATCTGATTCTAAAATGTAGTAGTCAAATACAGTATTATACTCTGAGTTTTGTTTGAAATTGGATTCCACAGAAGGATCAAAATGGTTACTAAAAATAGATTTCACATTATCAGACAGAAAAGCATCTAGAATTGCAGAACTATCTGGACCAGCTTTAACAGGGGTATCTCCATAGAAAAGAAAGTCGTCAAGAACGATTGTATTAGCTCCATGTATAATGATACCATCTACTTGTGTTAAGTCAATAGTATGCTCAAAAAGAGATAATTCTATAGCAGATTCTAACCACGTATTTTTTTCAAGATTTACATTTATTCTTTTTGAAATATTATCACCCTGAGTAAGAGATACCGTCAAATTATTGTCACTATTAGACCAAATGTTAGTGTAAAAGTGCGTCCGGGTTGAAATATCTAGTTTAGCATCAAATTTTAGAAACAAAGAATCTAAAAATTCTAACACTAATACGTTATTGTGATCAATAGTAGTGAATCTAGCTTTCGTTGATTGTTCTGAATTAGGGATAATAAGTAGACTAGTGCTTGATTCATAAAATTCACTAAACGCTGAAATTACATTGAGTGAAGGAAACTCAGGCTTTGTTAATGGTTGCCCCACAGTATCTTTAAGCATTGATTTATTATATGCTTTTAGTTCATTTCCTTGAACATCAAATGAGAAGCCATTTGTAAATGTCACTTTTTTTGTAGAAGGATCAGAATTGTATGCTACATAGGTTGTATCATTGTTAGAGTTTACAAATACATTATAAGAAGCTATGTCAGCTTTTACCTCAGAATTAACTTGTCCTAAAACTTTAAGATTGTGTAGCCAGTGCATGGTTCTAGCTTTGGTTTCACCATCAAATACCTGGTAATCTTTATCATTATAAAAATGATTAAGAGCAAGCTCAGAGTCATAAAAAGCAAGATATGACCAAAGAATATCTTTCCACGATATGGGCTCTGAACCTCGTTTTTCAACAATAGAATTGTAATTTTTCTGTACATAATCTGGATTAGTGCCTAGATACATTGAGCCAGCTGTAATAGGAAGAAAATTTATACCATGAATTTTTTCTACATCCGAACTAAACCAAGTTCCATGAATTGCTCCAGATCCAGTTACCATGCCTACAGCAGTTTGTTCAAATTCCTCTGGAAATACTTCTTCATCAACATCAAACCAATATTGATTTATGGCTTCCGATTCAATTGTGTAAAGATAGGCCCCTAAGTCTCTAATATTATATTGGCCGGTTATTTCTCCCCAAAGAAATACACTAGCTGCATAATTCATTGATTCAGAACTTGATTCCTGGTTGTTACCAACAAACCAAGATCCATCACCACTGGCCCAGCTATGGCCTGCATAAATATCAAAATTTCTTAAATAAGGGAACTTATGATCTTTTCTATCCCAATTACTAGCATTTTTAATCAAAAGATTTATCATACCCCCCCAATTATCATTTGAAGCCCATATACTATCAAATTTTGCTACAGTAGCAGCAGCATAAATGGTATAGCCATGGTGAAAATGTTGATCATTTAAACGTAGATTCGAGCCATGACTTGCTGGGAATCCAATCAAAACTTTCCAATCTTGATCATAATAATATTGCTGACTTCCTCCAGCTGTAAGCCAATTTTCTAGTGCTAATTTTAACTGAAAAAGTAAGGTATTTTTTGCTTTTAGATCGCCTAGTTGATCGGCAATATGTACTAATTGAGCATACTTTCCCATTTCCTTACCGCTATTATAAGAATCGCTACTAGTAACAATAGGTTGACTGGCTACTTCATTTAGATACCGATTCAATTCGATTCTATTGTAATCGCCTAGGTCTGGTAAGAAGGGAAGTATTCCAAGAAATGAATTATTTGTAGTAAATGTATTAGCATTCATTACTTTCATTTCACCCCTAGGTGACTGATAACTGAGATTAGTTATATCATTGGAAGTATTTAGCCACTGATGCCTGTAAAGTGCTTGAAGGGTATTATTGCTGGCTGACTCATTGCTTTCCATCAAAGTAGTTGTGACTTCATAATCAATTTCAACTTGATTAGTTTTTGCGTTGTAACTCCAATGGGCTTTTGTATCTTCCACAAAAGCATATGCATGGTTTTTAAACAAATTAAAGGTTACCTGACTAGAATCTGGTAGTACAGCAATCGAAAGAAAATCTTTCCCATCTAGATCAGAAATCAGCGGAAAACTAGAATTCCAATTTGAGCCGGTAGGTGCAAATATCCCAAAATGTTTTCCATCAATTGTAACACCTAATACATTATCAGCTTGGTGCCATATAGAGGGGTTCATTTTAGATGTTAGTTGTACTTTAGCACCATTAATCTTTAAAAAAACATAGGGTAGGCCATGACCAAATGTAGCTTCTAGATTAGTGGAATCTGTGGTCCAAGATGAGGTGGCGGTCCAATCTGTATAATTGACTACTTTAAAATTTGAAGGCTCCACATTTAATAGACTGACTTTTAATTCACCTTCAGTGAAATAGGCGTAATCATCTATAAAATTTGATCCAGTCAATAAATTGGAACTGTTATTAGCATATCCCAATGTTAACCCATCTGTTTCTACTTTTAATTGAAAAGGATGAGCATATATATAGCTGGGCTCTTCAGGATCATATCGAAATATCAAATTGCTCCAGAAATCATTGGTTGTTACTGGAACATAACCAGGCATGAAATGCAATTTATTGAAATCTCCTCCAACGTTAGGCAGGACTCTTTCACCGTATTTATCTGAGGCACTTGATTGTCCACTTGGTAATTGTATTGTATAGCTACCTTCACCAACTTTAATTGACTGTCCAAAGAGATTTGTATGAGCTAAATTTAGGACGAAAAAACAAATCAATGATATGGTCAAGAAGTCATTGATTAGATGATTTTTCATTGCACTTTTTATTGGAATCGTTTTCATTTTCATGCTCTTGATATTCGAAGTTAAATGGAAAATGAGTTTATTTTTATTAAAAATTAACTAAATAAAGTGAATTTAAAATCTGAATTAATAGAAATATCATTTAAATTTGAATCAGAATGTATGTTTTGTGCAATTTTATGCAAAAAATTGCAGTCTTTTGCACTTGTGATTTTGAAATTTTAAATTAAAAGCGATTCCAAATAAACGATGATATGTTTGTTACATTATGTACTTTGTGACTCATATCAATTATACAATAACTTAAAAACAACAAGTATGAAAATTTCTACTACAAGAAGTGCAATGCTCTCACTTGTATTGCTTGTCTTCACAATAAGTTTTAGTACGGATGCGAGTGCGCAGTACAAAACCTATGGTGAAAATATAGTTGCGAATGGTGATTTTTCTGCAGGTGACTCATTATGGGTCATAGAGGGTGGAAATGGAACCGTTTCACATAACGATACTCTAAAATTCGAAGGAGTAACAGCCGGTGACCCTTGGGCTCTCCAATCTTTTCAAAGCTTAACAGCTGAACAAATCGCAGCTTTAGCAAAAGGAGGCGATTGGGAATTATCCTTCGATGCAATGACTCCAGATAGCTCAAAAACATTCCATGTCTTTTTAGGACAGGTTGGTGGAAGCTGGGCTCGGTACTGGGCATCAGAAGGAGGTAACGGGCCTGGTGATGTTACTGTAGACGGAGAATGGAAAACATATACTCTGTCCACTACTATTTTCGAAACCTGGGATGCTATGAAATTAGGATTCGAAGTTGCTGCTGACGATTCTGATCTCATGATTGATAACATCAAGTTACGTCCAGCAAGCAATAACATTGTTTTCAATGGTGATTTCTCTCTGGGTGATTCAGCTTGGGTTTTTGAAGGTGCTGCATCTATTAGTGTTACCGATGGTGAGTTAGCTTTTGTTGGGATTCCAGGAACTGGAAATACCTATGAAGTTCAAGCGCATCAATTTTTCACTTCTGGTACTGATGGTATCAATAATCAAGATTCTATTTATGTAGGTCCTTATCAAGTTTCTTTTGATGCTAGATCTTCAGCAGAAACTCATGATCTTCACTTATTTATTGGTGAAGTAGGTGGAAGTTGGGCTAGATATCTAGATCCTGCAAGTACAGGTTTATTTACTGTTGATCAAGAAATGAAAACTTACACTGCTTCATTTGGTGTAGATCAGGTTTGGGAAACTATGAGAATTGGTTTTGAAGTAAACTATGGTGCTGGTGATCTATACATTGATAATGTAATTATGACGAGAGTTCAAGATGTTGCTCCTGATATGCCTACTGCTACTCTCGCACATGAGGGCGGAATCACTACTATCACTGTTGCAGACAATGGAGCAGCCTCATATGATGTGTACTTTGCTGATTCGGCTTTCACTGCAACAAAAGGTGGCAAGTATTTAACAACCTTGACAGCAGAAACTGGACTTTCAACTACTCACACTATAAAAGCCCCTCTTCCTAGCATGGTTGCAAATTATGATGCTCACTTTGGTGTAGTTGCAAAGTCTGCAAAGGGTTCTTCAAGTGAAATGGGTACTGCTACAATTGCGGCAGCTACCTCAGTTAACGAAAACTATATCTTACAATTGAGCAGTGATGCTGTAAATACCGTTGGTGCGGCCCTACAAGCAGGCACAATACCTAGTGCAGAAGCTTTAGCAGCTTATTTCCCAAGTGACTACAAACCATTTACTATTGCACCTGATGCGAAGGTAGTTAATGGTGATGCCCCAGCAGATGAAAATGACTTACATGGTAAATTCTGGGTAGGTTATGAAACAATTACTGGTTCGGATTACTTAATGATTTATGCTGAGATTAAGGATGATGTACTAGTCCAAGGTGAATGGGATGCCGCAAATGGCGTACCAAATTCAGGCGGAGCTTGGAACTTTGATTCATGGGAGGGTAACTACTCTACTTATGCTATCACTGACCCAATTGCTGGTTCTACCAATGGTCAGATGGGCGCTGGTACTTCAGATTACCAGTTCAGAGTTGGTGTAACTGACAATGCTGATAAATCTGGATTTGTACCCTATGCTCATGCATACAATATTGGCGCAGTAAATGGTTTAGTACCAAACTCTATCACTGCTGCTGAGGTAACTGATGGAATGTATAGAACCTTAAGTCTAATAAGTACAATAGAACTCTCTAATTTAGAGTCTACAAATGCTCATATAGAATTTCCAGGAGCAGATGAAGTTTCTGCAATACCTTTCCAGCTTTCAATCAATGATGCTGATCAAGTTGGCTGTGGTGGATGTAGAGAAACTCAGAATGTGTGGTCAAACAGAGTATCAGATGGTAACTTCTGGCAAACACCTTCTCAGTGGGAAATTGTTGCGCTAGTTGGCTCAAATATGGTAGAGGCTGTATCAAATGAATACGATAACAATGATACTCCACTTGAATATTCATTAGACCAAAACTATCCAAATCCATTTAACCCTTCTACTAATATTCAATTTACATTAGCGGCTACTTCAAATGTGACCCTAGAAGTATATAACATGTTAGGACAAAAGGTGGCTACACTATTACAAGGCCAAAAAATGAATGCGGGTAATCATACTCAAATTTTTGATGCTTCTAGTCTAGCATCAGGTATGTATGTATATAGAATTAGCACGCCTAATTTTGTGCAATCAAGAACAATGATGCTTATTAAATAACATTATTAGTTCACATTATCATTTAAAATCGAACCAATTTACATTGGTTCGATTTTTTTAATTCATCCAAATATTTAAAAAATGAGACTGTTATTTAGCCTGTTTTTTATTGTTGTAGTAAGTTTTACATCCTCATCTGTTTTGGCTGGTACAAAAGGAAAAATTGCTGGGAAAGTAGTTGATAACAGTGGTGAAGTGCTGGTTGGTGTACAGGTATTTATTGAAGGAACTACTAAAGGAACTACAACAGACTTAGATGGTAAATATTCATTAGTTAATCTAGACCCAGGTGAATATACAGTTGTGTTCACTTATATAGGTTTTGCAACTATAAAAGTAGAAAAAGTTGAGGTTCTTGTTGACAAAACAACAACAATTGATGCAGAAATGTCGGAAGAAGTTATTGAGGGAGAAGAAATTGTCGTAACTGCCGAGCGCCCTATTGTGGAGAAAGATCGAACTACCACAACTTCTTATGTGAGTGCGGCTCAACTAGAAGACTTGCCTCTCGTGAGTATTAATGAAGCTATAAACCAACAAGCAGGCGTCGTAGATGGACATTTTAGAGGTGGTAGAACTGGTGAAGTATCATACTTAGTCAATGGTGTACCAATTAACAATGCATTTAATAATGGAGCCTCCTTTGATGTAGAGCAAAATATGGTTTCAAGCCTTGAAGTAATCAGTGGAGTGTTTAATGCAGAGTATGGCCAGGCTATGAGTGGTGTCGTAAATATTGTTACTAAAGGAGTATCTCGAGAGTGGTCAGGAAATTTTCTTGGTTATGCTGGGAGAATTGTTAGTAACCGAAAGTTAGATTATATAACTAGGAATACCGAGAATAAAACTTTTCTATCTAGAGAAGATTTCTCTAATGACAAATTTACTTATTCTGAAGTGGCACCTGCAATTGGAGACCAGGATTATCAAGTATCTATTGGTGGTCCAATCATCAAAGATAAATTGGGTATTCAGTCAACACTACGCTATGTGACCTTTGATGGGCATTTAATTGGCCGAGATTTATTTAGACCATCAGATGTACAAAGTGCCAGTGTTCGTTCAAGTGCTGATCAAAGTACGTGGCTACTTATGTCTAGTGGAGACGGAAATTTCGAATCTTTAAATCGACAAAAAAGAATTTCATTAAATAGTTCAATTGTCTATGAAATAAATAGCAGGCTTAAATTAGATTATAATCTTTTCTTTCAAACAGGCGATGGAAGAAATTACAGCCACACTTATAAGTATAATCCTAGTGCAATTAATCCATACTATTTTTTTAATCAAACCCACATTGCAGGATTACGTTTTACAATAAATAATAATGCATTTGCCAATTTATCTTATAGCTACTTAGATGACAGAAGTGAGAGTTATTTATACGATGATGTTACAGCTACTGGAGATCTTGATGAAAGATATGTTGCATCGCGACAAAGTTCACAACAGGGTCAGTATGCTTTTGCTATGGGTGGTAATGATTTAGGATCAGGACAGGAGATAACTAAATCACATACAATTGTTGCTGATTATACTTCACAAGTTAACAATGCCATACTCTGGAAGTCAGGTATTACAGCACGTTTTCATGAACTTGACAATGAAGGATTTGGTATCAGCGTTAATGAAGCGACTCAAAGAGCTTTCAGAGCGGATGATCCATTTACAAATAATAGTCTGGAAGTTAATCCGTGGGAATTAGCAGCATATTCGCAGGTAAAGATTGAGCTAGATGAATTGATAGTTAATGCTGGGTTACGCTTTGACTACTTTGAACCTGACTTTATTGTTCCAATTAATTTGTCTCTTTATCATTTGGAAACTATTCAGGACCCAATTTCAGGTAATCAAATTTCTAATCGTGCAACTGCAGATCCAACGTATCAAATCAGTCCAAGATTAGGGGTTGCATTTCCGATTTCTGATGATGGCGTTATGAGATTCTCGGCAGGTCTATTTTTCCAGACCCCTCAATTAAATCTTTTATACACCAATAATGAGTTTGAGAGACCTGAAGGTGCCGATAGATACACTATAGGAAATGCAAACTTAGAACCAGAAAGAACTTTACAATTTGAGGTAGGTCTTCAACAAGGATTATCAGAAACTATGGGTATGGACCTAACAGTATTTTCCAAAGATATCAGAGAGCTTTCAGGGCAAACAGCTGTTCGAGGAAGCATTGGTGCACCTGTTGGTAGACTTCAAAATATTGACTATGGAACTGTGAAAGGATTTACTCTATCACTATTTGAACGTGGTTCTGGTCAAATCTCTTGGACAGTAGATTATACTTTACAGTATGCTAGTGGGTCAGCTTCTAATCCTGCTGAAAGGTTTAACAGATTTGTTACGAACTCTGATCAAATAATTTCAATCAACAGATTAGATTGGGATAAAAGAAATGTTTTAAATAACTCTATTACATGGAATAGTAAATTTGGGCTTACTTTATCTGCAATAAATAGTTTACAGGCTGGTAGTCCATATACATCTGAAAGAGAAAATGTAACATCTTTAATCCCTAATAATGAGGATAGACCCACTCAATTTAATTCTGATGTCCGAGCTTATTATAAGCCTCCAAAATTATCTCAGGATATTGAGTTTTTCCTTCAAGTTGATAATTTATTTGATACTAAAAATCACTATGGGATTTATGTCGATACAGGATTGGCTGATGAATCAACGGAGTTACAAAAATATTTGGATGCAGGAACTGTGCCTGGAGGCTTGAATTCATTGGAAGAGTGGTATTTAGACCAATCTCGAATGAGTGCACCTAGATCAGTCAAAATAGGATTGAGTTATAAATTTTAAACAAACGATATTAATGAATAAGTCACTATTTAGAGCAATTTTCATTTTTGGTTTATCAATCTCCCCATTTTTTTTGAATGCTCAACAAACTATTCCTGATTCAGCAGACGGTGTAGTTTACAAAGGTAGATTTGATAATATAGCTAGAGGTGTTATTAATGGTAATTTGATTGAAACAAATTTCCGAAACCATGGAGAACTCTCTCGCTGGAGTGATATACCTTGGGGTGTTTGGCCTAGAGGGATAGGAGGACGACATATTGATGGGATTGGAGTTGTTGTTTCAGCCTATGTAGATGGGGTTGCTTCCAACAAAGTAACTTCTTTGGAAGATTATAAATCTATAGTAAGTGATCCATCTTTCCGTCCTGATACTTTACTAAACCCAGTCATTATTAATTATCGTCAAGCTGGTGCAAGAACCAGCCCATATAATGGTAGATTATGGGGTTGGTTACCCCTTCCTGGATTCAATAATCCAAATAGGATTGATCCATTAACTCAGGGAAATGCACCAGTTCCAGCGTTATCAACAGATTACACAAGCTGGCCTTCTTTTTGGCCAGATAGATTAAGTGATTTAGATGATGCAGGCTGGCCTGGCTATTGGAATGGACGAGATGGTAAATTTGCGAGCTCAGACATGGAATCTTACTATGTCATGGACGATTTCTCTGACTATGAATATGCTGTAGGGATTGAAACAGAGGGAGCTCACTCAGAATTTGGAGTTTATTACCCAAGTCCTAATGATGATCCAACAATGGGTGGACTTGGGCTTCAAACTCAAATTAGATTATTTCAATGGGCAAATATTTTGGCTGAAGATGCTATGTTTATTATTTACAGGATCACTAATAAAGGTGAAAATGATCAAAAACGGCTCTTCTTTTCACAAATCATAGATTATGGCCTAGGTAATGATGAAAGGGATGATAATGCTAGTTATGATCCACTTTTAGATATCGTATATGGTTGGGATTCAGATGGATTAGGTGATCCTACTAATGCTGGTGAGTCTGAATATGAATTAGGATATACTGGTTTTGCGTTTCTAGAATCACCTGCAAATGATGCTAATTTGGTAGATGATGACCAGGATGGGATAACGGATGAGTCTAGATTTTTAGAAAACTATTTATTATTGACTACACAAGAAGAAATAGATAATTATGTTGTTACAAATTATGATGTAAATCAATTTGAAGTTTTTTACGGTGAGTCATATAAAGAACGACCAGCATATAAGACAGGTACTTGGTACACCACAGATGAAAATTTGGACTGGGTTGGATTTAAAGATGCTAATGAAAATGGGATTTGGGATCCAGGCGAATCATTAAATAATGATGTTGGTGCTGATGGTTTAAGCCCATTTGATTTAAATTACCCAGGTAGAGATTCCGGTGAAGGTGACGGGATTCCTACTAATGGTGAGCCTAACTACAATGAATTAGATGTTGATGAATCAGATCAGATTGGATTGACTGGATTTGATCTAAATACAAGACCTTTTTACGAAAGTGGTGACAATCTAAGAGATGATACTTGGTTATTTACTAGAATTGCTGCAACATTATTTTCAAATCCAGATTATGTAGAACCCTCAACAGTTGTGGCTAATGAACCATTTTTACTATTTACATCAGGTGAGGTAGAATTATTTTCCGAGACAAAAATTGATGCAAAGTCAACGGACTTCTTCTCAACAGCTTGGATTTTTGGGGATGATGAAATAGATTTTTTTAAAAATAGGAGAACTGTACAAAATATTTACAATTCTGATTATAATTTTGCACAGCCTCCTATTATGCCAACTTTGACAGCTATACCTGGTGATGAGAGAGTTACTCTATCATGGGATACAGTTTCTGTAAATAGTTTCGATAGATTTCTTCAAGACTTTGATTTTGAAGGTTATAAATTATATAAAGGGACTAACGCTCTTTTATCTGATGCTAGAGTTATATCTGATGTTAATGGGACACCAAAATTCTACAAACCATTAGCTCAATGGGATTTAATCAATGATGTATCAGGCAACATTCCAGTCTTAGAAGGTGAGGCTGTCTACAATTTAGGTTCGAATACAGGCTTAGAATTCTATTATGTAGATGATGATGTTACAAATGGTAAAATCTATTACTACGCACTTGTAGCATATGATAGAGGTATTAGATCATCAGGTGGTAGTGATCCAGGAATTGATCCTCAAGAAAATACATTTAGAGTTGAACTAAGTGGAGCTGGGACGGTATTGGGTACTTCACCAAATTCTGCAGCTGTGATACCAACTACAAATCCTGCTGGATATATTGGCGGTGGTACAGATAGTGATTTGAGTAGAGTTACTGAAGGTACGGGAACTGGGTATGCTACTATTGATATTGCAGTTGAAGAATTAATTGATGACAAAAAATTCTATGAAGTTATTTTTACTGATACAGCTCTAGATGTGGGTGTCCAAAGATCTACTGCAACATATCAAATTAGAGAAGTTGGTGGGGAAACAATAGTTAGTACTACACCATTTTCAGAGTCATCAAGTATAGCAGATGGATTTATATTTAACTTTCATAACGATTCACCAGGTAATATAATTATTAATAAAACTGGTTGGATTTCTAATGAAAATGAAGAAAATGAGTTATATAGTTTGTCTGCTTCAGAACTAGATGGAATGACAACAGGGTGGGATTTAACGATTACACCAGATAGAAATGGGGATGTAACAAATTTTGTTCGAACAGATCACGACTATGAGATATTGTTTGTCAATCCTGAGGATAGCTTATATAAACCACCGTTTAGGTTTGATTTCGCAAATATTCAAGTTCCATTTTTTGCAAAAAATTTAATGACTGGAGAAATAGTCGATCTACTTATTACAGATAATGATCAAAATGGTGCCGTCAATCAAGGCGATAATATTATTATTGCTGAAAAAGGTGCGCGATCATTACAATTCAGATTTATGATTCAAATTCTAGAGACTGGCGAAGACATTTTTCCAGCCCCAGGTGAAAAAATTATTATATCAACCACTAGACAATTTGGTCAGGATGATAAATTTCGCTTTACAATGAGAAAACAAACTATTGATACGGAGAAGGCAAAAGAGACTTTAGATGACATATTCGTAGCACCAAATCCTTACTTAGGAGCAGCTTCTTGGGAACGCGCTAGTGGATCTATCGGTAGAGGAGAGAGAAAAATTGAATTCTTTAACTTACCTATAGAATGTACTATTAGAATCTTTAATGTTCGAGGTGAATTGATCCGAACAATTGAGCACAAAGGCTCAATGGATGATGGATCTGCTACTTGGGATCTAAAATCAAATGATAGTGAAGATATTGCCTATGGTATTTATTTCTATCATGTAGAGGCACCAGGAGTAGGTGAGTATATAGATAAATTTGCAGTAATTAAGTAAATCATATAATGATTAAAATTATGATGAAGAAGATTTTACTAGTTAAATTAGTAGTGGTATTTTGTGTTAGTCCATTATTTGCACAATCAGGTGGTGAAGAAAGTAGAGTTGGAACTACTGCCGCACCATTTTTGACTATGGGTGTAGGTGCCAAAGGACATGCTTTAGGCCATGCAAACTCTATAAATATTTCAGGAGCTGAATCAATTTTTTGGAATCCAGCCGGTATGGCTATCAAAAATACTGGAGATTCCTACAGCTCTAGTTTTATAAGTGTAACAGAATATTTTGCGGATGTTGATATATATGGAACCGGAATAGTTATACCAATTGGTGAAGAAGAGGGTCAAAGTTTAGGCATAGGCCTTCATTTTGTAGACTATGGAAGAATGGATGTAACGACAGTTGAACAACAGGATGGTACGGGTGCTACTTTTGGAGCTCATGACCTAAGTATTGGTATATCATATGCTCAAAAATTAACTGATTCATTCCATTTTGGCGGATCAGTCAAATTGATTCAGCAAAAAATTTATGATATGTCAGCCGAAGCTTTGGCTATCGACCTAGGCTTTTTACTAGAAACTAATTACTTAAACGGTTTAACAATAGGGGCCTCAATCACCAATTTTGGCAGAGATATGCAGATGTCTGGTATCAATTCAGAAACTTATGTTGATTTAGATCCAAATAGCGCGGGTAATAATGAGGGTATCATTGGAAATGTAAAATTAGATAATTGGGAATTACCACTTTCTTTTAAATTTGGTTTTATGGCTCCTTTAATAAAAGCTAAAAATATTGAATTATTATTAATGAGTGAAGTTCAACAAACCAATGACAATAAGCTTAATATTGACTCAGGTTCTGAACTAAGCTATGTATCCAAAACAGTAAAATTTCATATGAGAGCTGGGTACAAAGATTTACTTCTTGGTAATAATGTAGATTCACATTTCACTTACGGTACGGGTTTAACATTAAAAACATCTACCGGCATTGGGATTGGTATTGATTTCGCACAGGTTCCTTTTGAATATTTAGGTCAAACATCAATTATTGATGTAAAACTTTACTATTAAACTAAGATCACTATTCAGTCCATCATTACAAGTTAAATGAAACTACTATGTTTGTTTCTAATATCTTGGTTCCTTTTAAGTTGCTCACGTGAACCAGATATAGACCGTGATTTCCAGGTATTATTTAAAGTTGATGACATAGAAATAACCGTATATGAATTTGAGAGTTCTTATGTTAATCATCTAATTTCTACTGGTAAAAATGATACAGAAGATGAACGTAATACTCATTTGTCAAAGATGATTGATGATATACTGTTATCTAAATCCGCTAAAGAGAAAGGGTTAATGGATCAACCTATCTATCTAGCTGCAGTAGATTATCAGAAAAGAAAGTCTATGATTGATAGTTACTTCTCTGATCTGTTGGATGAAAAATTAGAGCCTCTTACTGACGATGAAATTAGGTTAGCTTATGCCAAGAAACAAAGAAAAGTCTATGTAAGACATCTTTATTCAAATAATAAAATTGATATTGATCAGGCTTATGATTCTTTACAATCTGGGGTAAATTTTATTGAATTAGCAAATAATTTTTATCAAACATCCACTTATGACTCTCTAGCTGGTTACCTAGGGCCGATAAGTTACTTTGGTGTGGACGATGTATTTGCAGAAGCTGCCTATTCAACTAATGAAGGTCAGTATTCTGAACCCATTAAAACAAGATTGGGTTATCATATTGTATACGTAGAACATATTATTTTTCCTGCAATTTTAGCTGAGGATGAATATCAGTATCGCAAACAAGGTATTGAAAGTCAGTTGAGATTACGTAAGCAACAAATAATATCAGATAATTATGTATTTGAATTAATGAGTGGCTTAGACGTTCAAACAAGCAATGATAATTTGATAAAATTACGCGATCTAATTTCGAATCTCGGAAATGATATCATCACTCAAGAATCAAATAATCCAGAAAATGCGGATATAATATGGACGGATAAAAGGATTGAACAATTAGCTAATTCCTTTGATCGGAATGCTGTATTAGCAACTTATATTTTAGACAATCAAATCCAAGTGTTTACATTTGGAGAATATCTCAGTTGGCTACCTTATCTATCTTTTCAAGAATCAAAGTTACGCTTAGGTGCTTCTGTTGGTCGCGGCCTGAGAAATCAAGTTTTATACCAATTGTCTAAAAAAAATGGTTATGAACAAGATGATCGAGTTAAGCGTAAAGTTGACTTAAGAGCTGTTGAAATATTATCTGAACTTAATCAGTATAGTTTGACTATGCGGGCGATTTTTGATACATCATCTATAGTAGTTCCTGAAGCATTCAGAAATAGATTGATTTCTTCAAAAGAAATACTTTTGAGAGCAAGCTACTGGAAAATACCAGCTCAAGATATTGATGAAGCAATACTTATCAAGGATAAAATTGACGCAGGAGAAAACCCATCTAATTTTGAGGGATTTCAAATAATAGATTACCGTACTATTGTTCAAAATGAAAGTGATTATAGTTTAGTTAAAAAGAGCTTATTAAACACACCAGTCGTTGCAAAATCCAGTGAATTTGGCTGGTTAATCATAAATGTTAAAGAACGAAACATAACTGATATCGCCACAGAAACGAAAATGGATGACTTGGAACGTTCATTCAAGGCATACGCATCAATTCAAAAAGAAATTGATTCACTTCGTACTCATTCATATATAGAAATAGATACCACTCTATTTTACGACATAGCCAATCTTTGGTCACCAACAAATAAATGAAGCTTACTTAGATTGCTGAGTAGTTACAAATCTGCTAAAGTATTGTTGGGCCGTAGTCGTATCACCTAGTAACAAATAATAACGAGAATAATTATAAAGTAAACGTGGGGCATTAGGTGTTAAACGTTCTGTTTCTTTAAGCCAATAAATAGCCTGCTTGGTTTGTTCGTCTAGTAAATATAGAGATGCTAGTAAGTCAAAATATCTTGGATCTAGATTCCCGTCATTAACAATTTGAAGTAACATATTGATTAAGTATGCCTTGTCTTCGCCACTGTTTAATGTAAATTCTATACTACTTTCAATAAGATTTCGTGAACGAAGTTGCCATTTCAGTAAATCATAGGAATGCTGAACGACTGCTAAAGTATCATTTCGTTTCCGTGCCTCTGCCACTACTTCTGTTAATGATAACGGTACAAATACTTGTTGTTTAGAAGCAATTGCCGCAATTGAATCGATGTAACTCTTATTTAAGTAGGAGCGATAAATCATCTCAAAATTTTGTAATTCTACATCAATGGGAATATTCTTTTCAAAAGGGTAACCCACTAATAATCTTGCAACACTAATTTCTGCATATGCTTTTTCAAATGTACTAATTTCTGAGGGTGGACTAATTGGATTCGGATTTAGGTGGTTTTGTATCTTTGGTAATGAGGATATTGCCTTAAAAAAGCTATTTGCCATTATTTTATGGCCCAAATCATTTGGGTGCAAATGATCAATGAATAGGCTAGCATCTTCAATACTACTTTCAGACTCATTACGTAACACCGATTTGATAGGAACCAATTCGGCAGAGTTTTCTTGGGTAATAGTTGCAAGGATGCGATTCATTTCTTCAGGAGCTCGAAATCGGGTGCCATCTAGTTCTTTAGCCTCAAGAAACAAGGATGCAGCTTCATCTAATTCTCCTTCATTGAAAGCAGTTTGTGCTTTCTCATATAAAGCCAGAACGTCTGGATCATCGCTCAAAGGAGCTTGGTCCTTTAGGTTAGATGCGACTGTACCTAAAAAAATAGGGATTCCATTTCTATTAAATTTTTCAACAACATCACTCAAATTTTCATGGTATTGTTGTATCCCTTGAAGATAAATTTCTGAGCCAAGTGGAATATTTGACTCACTAATTACCTTAGCCATCATCGTGCGCCGTTCACCAGTGTTTGCTTCTGAACTACCCAAACGTAAAGTTTTTTCAAGTAATTGATAAATCCGCCAGTCTTTGAGCCATAAAATGAATCTTTTTAGTCCAATAGAGTTGGTAAACCCAAATTGTGTGGTTGCAGCTCCAAAAGATCCATAATATTCATTATGACCCGCATATATTATTACTGCGTCTGGTTCATAGTCGAGGACTCGTTTAGCTAAATCATGAATCACGTATGAATTGACCGCGGTCATACCCAAGTTGATTACTTCTACTGGCAAACCTTGTGTATTTAATAATAGTTGCTGTTCCAACTGGTCCGAAAAGCTTGTGTAGAAGTTATATGGAAATCCTTCTGTACTCGATCCACCAAAAACAAAAATTCTAAACATATTTGATGGTTTTTGTTTTCGAAATGCATTTGGAGCAATATCAGGTACAAATGAAGGAAAGTATCGACTAATAAATTTTGTATTTGCCATGAGATAATCTGGCGTATTTGGCACTTCAACAAATAGGTCTTGTTTTTCCGATTCATAACCGCCTAGTCTTAGAGACATCTCAGCTAACAGTAAAATGATAATCGGAGTAAATAAAGTAATGAGCCAAAAGACCGTACTTTTAGTCTCTTTGTTCATATAGGAGGTATTTAAGCGGGTTTGTATACCTCAAATGTACTCGAATTTTAAACCAATAAAAAAGCCCCAAGTAATAAATGACTCGGGGCTTTTTACTCGAAAAATTATAAGAAATTTACCGATTTACTCTTCTATTGGTGGAGCATCAGTGGCCGCTAAGCCTGCTTCCAGACCTGGCATGACCTCTGTTATAAAAGATTCAACGGTTGCTTTCATGTCTTTGAATTCATTTTTACCAATTTCCAGCATGTCTTTATGCATTTGAGTAGGAGCATGCGTAGAGGTAAATAGTCCTCGCATACCAATAAACATTCGGTCATTTGGCGTAGGAGGATTTTTCTCTCCAATTTCATTTTTAGCCTCACTTCCCGATGTCATTTCTTGAAGCTCAAGCATTTGCATGTGCGCATCGTGTAATTGCTTCTCCAATTCCGCGGAAGGATTTCGCGCCAATGAATGGGCCGTTTGCATAGCTTGAAGCTGGTTCATATGCTTTTCGACCATTTGGCCAAATTGTGTCAATTCGACCTGAAAGTCGGTTAACTCATTTTGAAAAGCGAGCATTTCATCAAAACTAGGACCTGGAATGCTAGCATCACGAAGAGGCACTACTTCAAAGCTTATAGGATCGTCTAACGGAGTTACGACTCCATTTTCAACCAGAGATAGCTGGGCCATATAGGTTCCCGGAACGGCCATAAAGCCTCCCCTAAACCAACCACCCCCGCCTCCACGACGAGCTAGTGAAACAACATTTTGAGAAGCTAACCTCAAATCCCAAGTAGTTCTATTTAATCCTTTTCGAGCAGCCCCTTTAACAGTTTGAATCACCTGTCCGTCTTCATTCATTATACTGATGCGAACATAAGGAGCTACCTCGCGCATTTCCGCTTCTAAGGCATCCCAACCCGGAAAAGGAATGTTTTGATCAGCGGCAATGGCGCGTTCTTTTTTCATTCGTTCAGCTTTCAAAGTGGAACTACCTTCTTTTAAGTAGTACGTAAAGGTGGCGCCAAACTCTGGGTTTTTTGCGGTGAAGAACGAAGCACCTGGATCAATTTCAACCGCTCTGGGCATAAACCACTTAGCGGGTCTTGTAGGAAATAATACACCCTCTTCCGCTAGAGTTTCCTGGCTAATTTCTCGAAGTGGACTAATGTCATCTAAGATGTAGTAACCTCGACCAAAACTAGCTGCGACTAGGTCGTTTTCTCTTCGTTGAATGGTAATATCTCGCACCGATATTGTGGGCATGCCGGCCGATAGTTTCATCCATTCAACCCCTCCATCCACTGTGAAGTAAACCCCAAATTCGGTAGCTGCGAACAGTAAATTAGGTGCCACATGATCTTGTACCATTCTCCAAACCAAATGGCGTTCGGGTAAGTCACCAGAAATGAGTTGCCAAGATTTCCCTCGATTGGTACTCTTGATTAAGTAGGGGTTGAAATCACCGTATTTATGGTTGTCTAAAGCCGCATATACGGTATTTACATCGTGTAAGTCGGCGCGGACGTCGTTTATAAAAGCGGTAGATGGAACTCCTTTAATGGATCCTACCTCAATTTTTCGCCAGTTTTCTCCACCATCCTCGCTCACCTGAATAATTCCGTCATCGGTGCCAACATACAGTAAACCTTCTTGCAGAGGAGACTCACCTAATGAAGTGATGGTATTGTAGTTAGACATGGCATTCACATCCCAAGCATTATCCCAACTTTGGGTTCGCCCCATAATGGGTAGACTTATACGCTCTTGATCCCGGGTTAAATCACCGGATATGGGTGTCCAAGAATCACCCCGATCTTCGGATTTCCACACTCGATGAGAGGCAAAATAGAGTCGAGTAGGTTTATGAGGGCTCACCAGAATAGGGGCATCCCAATTGTAGCGTTCATAGTCTTCACCTTCGAGAGGTTGAGGTTGGATAAAGGTAACCGTACCTGTTTTACGATCAATTCGGTGCAATCCACCTTCTTGCGTTTCGCCGTAAACAATATTGGAATTTCCAGGTTCTGTCGCGGTATCATGACCATCGGCAAACAGGATGTGCTTCCAATCTGCGTTACGTATACCCTCACTCAAATCGGTTGCTGAAGGTCCTTCATGAGTACCGTTATCTTGAGTGCCCCCATAGAGATTGTAAAAAGGAAGTTCGTCATCAACTGCGATTTTGTAATACTGAGTTAATGGTAGGTTTTCCATATATCTCCAGTTATCTCCATGATCGAAGGTCTCATAAACCCCACCATCGGTACCGATAAGTAAATAATCGGGATCATCGGAACGGAAGGCCAACGCGTGATTATCCGAGTGTTTGTTTCGTTCTTGAAGGTTGCTGTAGGTTCGACCATGATCATTAGAAACAATAGTGCGAACATTCATGAGATATATTCTTCCAAAGTGATGTGGCGAGGCATAGAGTTCTTGATAATAATGAGGGCCGGTTCCACCCGAAACCATATCGGACATTTTAGTCCAACGCTCTCCTTTGTCATCGGACATGAAAAGTCCACCTTTGGTGCGGTCTAATTCAATGGCTGCATATACGATATCGGGATTCTGCGGAGATATGGCCAATCCAATCTTACCTAAATTCGAACCTGGAATACCATTTTTTAATGCTTTCCAGCTTTCGCCACCATCAGTAGACTTGTGCAATCCACTGCCTGGGCCTCCACCCATATACGCGGCCACTGTTCGGTGACGTTGCCAGGTAGCGGCATATAGTACATCTGGATCTCGGGGGTCGATGACAATATCGGTTACTCCTACCCATTCATCATCACCTAATACTTTTGTCCAATTTTCCCCACCATCAGTCGTTTTGTATAAGCCTCGTTCACCACCTTTATTCCATAGGGGGCCCTGAACAGCAACCCATACCACTTGTTCATTTTCGGGGTGCGCTATAATGGTGGATATATGCTCGGAGTTTTTAAGCCCCATAAGCTTCCAGCTTTCGCCACCATCGGTACTTTTATAAATACCATCTCCAAAACCGACGTGTCTACCGCCAACATCTTCTCCTGTTCCTACCCAAACTACGTTAGGATTCGAGGGTGCTAAGGTTACGCTTCCAATAGAGTAGGATGACTGGTTGTCAAAAATCGGACGCCAGGTAATCCCTGCGTTTTCCGTTTTCCAAACCCCACCAGAGCCTGCTGTTACATACCATACGCTTTCATTTTCAGGATGAATAGCTATGTCCGAAATTCTTCCAGAAGCAAAGCCTGTGCTTACACCCCGCCATTTTAAAGCCGAATAGTTCAAATTTTCTGGACTGTTAGCTTCCTGAGCTGAGCTAGGTAAACTCCCCACTACAAATAGAATGAGGCCAAGAAATAAAGATAAAATAGATTTCATAGTACCTTATTAGTGTCAAATTTAGATTTATCACCACAAATTATTGGTATCTGAGCAAAAGGCAAGCACTATTAACGTAATTTTTCAACCCGTAAAATGGTGATATCTTGTGGATAATTTGATGCGATGAACTGCCTAACTTTGGTTATCTTTACGCAACCCGAAACCAATGAATATTTGGAATGAGTGATAAACCACGTGAGTACTGTGGAATTTTTGGTATAGCCGACCACCCTGAAGCAGCATTGTTGACTTATTATGGCTTGCATTCACTCCAGCATAGAGGCCAAGAATCGGCTGGGATTGTGACTTCATTTTATGATGAAGAGAAGAAAAAGCAAGTGATGCCTTCTTATAAGGATTTCGGATTAGTTCTTAGCGTATTCGACAAACCCAAAATATTCAAAAAAATATTAAAGGGGCGATCTGCTATAGGGCACAATCGATATTCCACCTCCGGTTCGTCGAAAAATCCAGCTAACATCCAACCCTTTAGGGTGCACTATCGTTCGGGTAATATTGCTATCGGGCATAATGGAAATCTTTCCAATGCGAAACAAATTCGAGAATCCTTTACCAAGGAGGGGGTATTATTTCAAAGCACATCAGATACAGAACTTATTTTACATCTGATTGCCCAAAGCAAAAAAGAAAAGCAGCTGGATCAAATTCTGGATGCACTTGGCCAAATCGAAGGGGCTTTTTGTTTGGTCATTTTGACCGATGATGCCCTTATTGCTGTTCGTGATCCTAATGGATTTAGACCTTTAGCACTGGGTCGAATCGATGGATCGTATTGTGTCGCATCTGAAACATGTGCTTTTGATATTATTGGTGCTGAATATGTACGCGATATTGAGGCGGGTGAAGTGTTGGTGATTCCTCATAATGTAGCGGAGCAAGGATTATCGGAAGATCAACTCCTTTCTTTTACTATACCTCCAAAAACAGGGACTACTACTAGTCAGTGTATCTTTGAATATGTGTACTTTTCTCGCCCAGATAGCATGATTTTTGGTGAAATGGTCGATAAAATTCGCCGAAACTTAGGTAAAGCCTTAGCCAAAGAGCATCCAATTAACGAAGTAATAGGTAAGAAAACAGGTACCAAACCTGTAATCATATCGGTGCCAGATTCCTCGAATACAGCAGCGATTGGGTATGCCAGCGAAAACCAAAAAATGGGTCATGACTGTAAATATGATATAGGGCTTATTCGAAATCACTATGTGGGTAGAACCTTTATATCTCCAGGTCAAAAGTCGAGAGAACAGAAGGTTAGAACCAAATTTAATCCGGTGGGAGTTATTGAGGGACGCTCGGTTATCATCGTGGACGATAGCATCGTCAGAGGAACAACTTCTCAGTATCTAGTAAACATGATTCGGGAATGTAATCCTGTGGAAATTCACTTTTTGGTGAGTTCACCCCCAATCATTAGCCCTTGTTATTATGGTATGGATTTCCCAAGCCCAGAAGAACTGATTGCCAATCAGTTTAAAGGTGATATTGTAGCCATAGCCAAAGAGATAGGGGTAGATAGTTTACGGTATCTATCACCAAACGGACTAGTGGAGGCGGTGAAAGAAGCCAACCCATCACCTAATGATTATTGCACCGCATGTTTTACCTCTAAATATCC
>RFPJ01000040.1 GCA_009926145.1 Bacteroidota bacterium | reverse complement strand
TGAAATCGTATATTTTGGATCTCAGCGATTAAACCGATCTTTTGATGAAGGAAAAAACTGGACAGCAATAAGTCCGGATTTAACGCATAATCTTCCTAATGGAGATGTGCCCTTCTCTACCATCACAAGCATAGCGGAATCTCCCCTCTCTTTCCAAGTGCTTTGGATTGGTACTGATGATGGAAAAGTTCAAGTTACCAAAGACGGTGGGACCACATGGACCGATGTCTCATCTGATTTACCCAATTATCGATGGGTTTCTGAAGTTCATGCTTCTAACCATGATTTGGCTACCGCCTACGTATCCATGAACGGTTATCGCTTCGATGAATTTGTGAGTTATATTTACAAGACTACGGATTATGGAGCAACTTGGACGTCTGTCACTGGAAATTTACCGGAAGATGTAGTGAATGTGATTGTACAAGATCCTGTCAATCCAGATATATTGTATGCCGGACTAGATCATGGAAGTTACGTGAGTATGAACGATGGTCAAAGTTGGCAACTCATAAGTCAGATTCCCAATGTAGCCTCTTATGATATGATAGTTCATCCTCGCGACTTAGAGCTAGTTACGGCGACACACGGTCGCAGTATTTATGTAAGTGATGTTACCCTTTTCCATGAATTACATGAACGAATAAACGACGACATTACCGTATTTTCCATCGATGACATTAGATATTCGGGACGTTGGGGTTCTCAATCTGTGGCATATCGAGAGGCATTTGAACCAGATTTTGAAGCTTCTTTCTATCTAAAGCCAAAAGATGGAACTCGTTTAGAAATAGTTACCGTACAGATTGAGGTTACGCTTGATGATGAGCGTATTTATTCAACGGAATTACAAGTTAAGGAAGGATTCAACACCTTTAATTGGAATCTTTTTAACGAGCAGACTCAGGAATACCTTCAAAAAGGGACCTATACTTTAACCATAAACAAAGGGCGTTCTCATCATGATGCATCATTTGAAATTAAATAGATTGTTACCCTATCCTTTTCTATTACTGCTGGTAGTTCTTGGATTAGCTTGTGGTGGAACACCTGAAAAAGAATACAGTGGATATAATGGACGCACGGTTATTCCAGAGATATCCGTTCAATTTTTAAGCCCAGAAGGAGCATACATTTCTGAAGTAGAAGTTCAGATTTCAGACGATATACCGGAACGCTCCCAGGGACTCATGGATGTTCGCCAACTACCTGAAAATCATGGAATGCTATTCATTTTTGAAGAAGAACAACCCTTGAGTTTTTGGATGGCGAATACGCCTCTGCCCTTAGATATTATGTACGTTAATTCGGACAGTGTCATTGTGAGTATTTATCACTCCACAACCCCCTTTTCGGAAAAAGGCTTACCCTCTGGCGCTCCAGCACTCTACGTAGTTGAAACCAATGGAGGCTATGCCATTAACCAAGGGATCGAGGAAGGCTATCGCATACGTTTTTAACGTGTTTTACCAAGCCTTCCACCTTCGTTTCAAGTTCTTTTAACGTGGTATCGTTGGTAAGTATCACATCTCGTTGAGGAACTAAAAAGTCTTTGTTAAAGAAAGTCTCCTGCACATTAAATCTCGCTTCAAGATCAGAATCAGGCATATTGTTTCTGGCTTTTATTCGTTCTTTTCGAATATGTTTTTTGGCTTCTATTAGTGCGATTACTGAAAAATGGTTCGGACGACCATTTTTTAACATCAGAGCACTTTCAATAGCTACAATATGAATACCTTTTGAGACTAAGGTAGCTTCTTCATCGGCAATTTTTTCATAAACTCGTGGATGGACAATGTGATTCAATTGCTCCACTCTACCTTCCTTAAAAGCCATCTTAGCCAAATACTCGGTATTGGGTAGACCCTTATGGTAGGATTGCTCACCAAATGATTGAATAATTTCAAACTTCACCTGAGCATCCGATCTCATGATGGTTTTGGCCACTTCATCTAAATTGAAAACAGTCATTCCTAAACGCTCTAAAAACTTTGAAACACTCGTTTTACCTGAGCCAATACCACCTGTAATACCTAGTCTACAAATATCTTCGTTTCGTTTCATATCCTAAGAAATTGTTCTGCCATGGACTTCATAATCTAGATTATAATGCAATCCACAACTTTCTTTTCTAGCCATAGCCGATTGAATAATTAGATAAGCTATGCTAATGAGATTCCTTAATTCTAATAACTTAGGAGAAACTCGAGTACGATTATAATAATCTTCAACCTCCTCATAAAGCAGACTCTGACGCCTAAGGGCTCTTTGAAGACGAAGATCACTACGGACAATTCCAACATAATCCCACATCAATTGCTTCAATTCTTCCCTGTTATGTGAAATCAATACCCATTCATTCGGGTTGAAGGTGCCTGATTCGTCCCAATCGGGTAGATTATTCTGAATAGGAGCTAAATGAATGGTATCGAGTGCATGATTCGAGGCTTTATCGGCATAATGCAGTGCTTCAAGCAAACTGTTAGAGGCTAATCGATTAGCCCCATGAACTCCTGTACAAGCCGTCTCACCTATAGCATATAAATGTTCAATTGAACTGCGTCCATGCTCATCTACCACTACACCTCCACAAAGATAATGAGCAGCTGGAACTACAGGTATCCAATCCTTTGCTATGTCTATTCCATACTTACTACATTCTTGAGCAATGTTTGGAAAATGATTTCGTATCGACTGCTCATCTAGATGTGTCGCATCTAGAAAAACCGTTTTATCACCCCTCTTCTTTAACTGATCATCAATGGCACGGGCTACTATATCACGAGGTGCCAATTCACCGCGTGAATCATAGGATTTCATAAAGGCCTCACCACCAGTATTTCTGAGCACGGCTCCATATCCTCTCATGGCTTCCGTAATTAAAAACGAATCTGCCTCAGGAACCGATAAGGTTGTAGGATGAAATTGTACAAACTCCATATGATCTATCTTGGCTTTGGCACGATACGCCATTGCAATTCCATCCCCTGTGGCAATATTAGGGTTGGTAGTGTGTGCATACACCTCACCTGCGCCACCCGTGGCAAGTATGGTTTTTTTAGCGGAAAAGGTAATCACCTTGGAATGCTCAATATCTAATACATAAGCACCAAAACAATGAATTTTAGGCAAATACTTTACTTTCTTACCTAAATGATGTTCGGTAATAAGCTCCATGGCAAAGTGATATTCGTACACATCTATATTAGGGTGTGATTTTACTTTGGTGGCTAAAACATTTTCTACTTCACGCCCTGTGGCATCAGCCGCATGTACAATTCGATGTTCAGAATGTCCTCCCTCTTTACCTAAATCCAAGTGCCCATCTTTGGTGGTGAATCCCACCCCATAATTCATAAGCTCTTGTATTAATCTAGGAGCCTGATAAACCATATTAGAAACGGCTTCATGATTGCATAATCCTGCACCTGCCACCAAAGTATCCTCAATATGCTTATCAAAGGAATCAACATCTAAGTTCATTACCCCCGCAATTCCTCCTTGGGCATACCAGGTGTTTGTTTCCTGGATTCTATCTTTGGTTACAATCGCAACTTTGGCTCTCTCCGAAGCCTTAAGAGCAAAAGATAGCCCGGCTAATCCGGAACCTACTACTAAAAAATCATAACTAGGCATGAGCTTGCATTAAAAGAAAGGCTTTTATGAAGTCGTTAACATCCCCATCCATAACAGCGGCCACATTGGAAGTTTCATGCTGGGTTCTATGATCCTTCACCCTTTGATCATCGAACACATAACTTCTGATTTGAGATCCCCATTCATTTTTACTTTTAGAGCCTTCAAGACGCGCCTTTTCAGCTTCTCGAATTTCTTTTTCTAATTCGTAAATTCTGGATTTTAACAGAATCATGGCCTTCTCTCGATTCTGTAATTGTGATCTTTCTTGTTGACATTCGGCAACTACTTTTTCTGAGCGGCCATCGGACAGTGTGCCCGTCCAAATTAAACGCACGCCTGTTTCCACCTTGTTAACATTCTGCCCTCCTGCTCCACTAGAATGAAATCTCTGGAGTTCTATATCTTTCTCATTAATATCGAGTTCTATGGTATCGTCTACTAATGGAGACACAAAAACTGAACAAAATGAGGTATGTCTTCGCGCATTGCTATCAAATGGAGACACGCGTACCAATCGATGAACACCGCTTTCAGCTTTTAAAAAACCATAGGCATTTACACCTTGGACCTCAATGGTTGCGCTCTTCAAACCAGCAACATCACCATCTTGATAATCTATAACCGATACTTTAAAATCATTCTGATCGGCCCATCTTGTATACATACGATATAGCATTTGAGCCCAATCTTGACTTTCCGTACCCCCTGCTCCTGGACTGAACTGTACCACTGCATCTCTTTGATCATCCTCTTCTTTGAGCATATTTTTTAGCTCTAAGTCTTCTAATGCTTTAAGAAATTTGGCATGCTCGACATTCAATTCCTCATGAACATCCTCACCCATTTCTATAAACTCAAGATAGACTTGTATGCTCTCCCGTAACTCATTGAGCCCGTCCCAGCTTTCAACCAATGATTTTTGCACCCCCAGATCTTTCATCACTTTCTGTGCCTGAGATTGATCATTCCAAAAACTTGGATCTTGGGTATGCTCGGTAAGCTCTATAATTCTGACTTTACGTTTGTCATAGTCAAAGATACCTCCTGAGGGCATCTAAGCGCTCGAAGTCTTCTTGAAGTTTGTCTATTTGCACAGCCATATTTTGATAGCGTTTCGATTATTCTTTTGAAGCTTTATTCCGTTTTCCTAGAGAAGCCCCTAAAAGCAACCCTAGACCTGCAGCCATAATTAGATATTTTTCTGGTTCAATCCGAACTTTCCTCCTCACCTGCCGATATTCTTTCTTATACTCCTGCTTAATCCAAGCCCATTCCTTTGAGCGTTCTAGGGGAGATTTTTTACCAATATCTAAAAGTCTTTTGACGAAATGTTTTATTCGGGTTGAAGTTGTTTGTGAATTTGTATTCATTTTGTCCCAGTTATCATGATTACTGTCCCAAAGGTACAAAAATCGATACTGAGAATGAATGCCATTTAGAACAGGTGAGAACAGAAGAATTAGATTATTCTATGAGTTTACCGAAATTCTTTCATCAGAAGCTTATCTATAATATAAGTTGGGAAGACTACGATTTAGATATTAAGCTGTTAGGTATGGATTCAAATTCGCGACTACTTACCATCGCGAGTGCTGGAGATCATCTTCTTAACTATTTATCTACAGATGTATCCTATATTCATGGCGTTGATATTAATCCAGCTCAAATTGCATTAGTTGAACTAAAACTAATGCTTCTTAAGCATATGAACTATGAAGTATGGTGGGAATTATTTGGAGAAGGAAGTTCAGCCAAAAAACTGGAATACATCGACCATTTAAAACCTTATTTAAGTTATAGTAGTTATGCGTATTGGAAAAAAAATGGGCATTTTTTTAGTGTGGATGGACCTGGCTTCTATCGATATGGTAGCAGTGGTTATTTGTCTCGTATCATTCTTAAAAGCATACAAATAAGTAAATTAGATACCCAAATTTTTGCTCTTATCGAAGAAGACAATGATGCAAATAAAGAAGCATTATTTACTGACTTTTGGAAGCAACTATCCAGGCATTGGGTATTTAAATTATGGTTACATCCTTGGCTACAATACCTCGGAGGAATACCCGCTAGCCAACAGCAAAGAAATACAACCTTAGTTAAACTCCTCCGTAATGCATTTCATCATATTTTTGTGAAAAGTGATTTCGAAACCAACCCATTTTGGAATCTCTATTTATATGGAAAGTACCAAGCTCCTTATATTCCTTGGCATTTAAGTGAAGACGGATTCAACACCATTAAAGAGCGTATTAATCGACTCAGTATTTCACATCATTCAATGCTTGAGTCGGGAAGAAGTGATGAGCAATACACCCACATTAATCTATTGGATCATCAAGACTGGTATAAGGGAATTGATGATATTCGGTTACAACAAACTTGGGATTGGTTGAATAAATCGGATAGTATAAAAACAATAATGTTCAGGTCAATTCATCCTGAAATCCCATGGATTTCACTTATTGATCAAGGTAAATTTAGCCTAAGCCGCTATTCGCTAGCTGATCTAACTAAAGATCGTGTGGCAACCTATACTTCCACCTATGTCCTACATACTAAACAATAATGTTGGATTGAGTAATGCAACGGCCACACCCAATGATTAAAGAAGACAAAAAACACATTCAAAATTATTATCGTTGGAATGCTGGTATTTATGATGCTACTCGATGGGCTATTTTATTGGGTAGAAATTCTTTCAGAGATGAATTAATCGACCAATTATCTGAACATCGGAAAAAACGGGACAAGTTAACCGTTGCGGAGATTGGCTGCGGCACCGGGTTTTATTTAAAGGCATTAGCACAACAATTTCCCGAGGTAAACTTTACGGGTATTGACACCTCTGATCATATGCTAAATAAAGCTAAAAAATCACTTTCCATGTACCCAAATACTAGCCTCTTGAACTATTTTTTTTCAGAAGAAACTAACCAAACTCAGCTTGTAGCTCAGGATCATATCATCTGCTCCTACGCTTTAAGCATGAATTCAAAACCAATTGAATTAATAAATCAGATTCACCATTGTTTGAATAATTATGGACAGCTACACCTTTTGGATTTCTATGATAGTAGATTCTCCTTTGTACGAATATGGATGGGCCTGCATGGGGTTTATTTCTATGATACCATCAAAGAGATTGTTTCGCCTTATTTTGAAATAAAAAACCTAAGCATACATAATGGCTATGCTGGCTTATTCCGTTATTATAAACTAAACCTTGAGAAATTGCCTTAGGCGCTTAATTTCTGGTCCTTATACTGTAATTCGTATAATTTTCGATATAGCCCATCTTTGTTTGCAATCAAATTGGAATGAGAACAAATTGGAATGAGAACCTTGTTCGCGTATTTCCCCTTTATGCATCACAAGTATAATGTCGGCGTCTTGAATAGTGGCTAAACGATGCGCAATTGCTATGGTTGTACGTCCTTTCATCACCCGCTTGCTGGCAGTGTTCACAAGTGATTCTGTTTCAGAATCGACACTAGAAGTAGCTTCATCAAGTATCATGACCAGTGGATTATAAACCAATGCTCGCACAAAACAAATGAGTTGTTTCTGCCCTAAAGACAAGGAAGACCCCTGCTTTTTTAGCACATAGTCATAAGAATTGGGTAGTTTTTCTATAAATCGACTTGCTTCTACATCACGAGAAGCTTCTATTACTTTTTTACGAGTAATTTCAGGATTCCCAAGGGTTATATTATCCATTACACTACCTGTAAACAAAGAGTGATCTTGTAGCACCAACCCAAATAGTGATCGTAGGTCTTCTAACGACAATTCTCGAAATTCAATACCATCGATATAGATCTCACCTTTTTCTATTTCATAAAAGCGTAAAAGAATGTTGATGATGGTTGTTTTACCGGCCCCCGTAGCCCCAACTATTGCAAAATGTTGCCCAGGTTCCACCACAAAACTAACCCCTTTTAGAATCCAAGCCCCTTCTTTGTTATAACGAAACCAAACATCTTTGAATTCTATTTTACCTTTGGGGTTTTTTAAGGTGACCGAGTTGGTGGATTCTGAAATTTGATGTTCGGTATCTAAAACTTCAAAGATGCGCTCTGATGAAGCTAAAGCAGATTGCAAGGTGTTAAACTTTTCCGATAATCCTCTTATGGGTTGAAAAAATTGTCTCGCATATTGAATAAAGGCTAAAAGTACACCAAAACTAACCCCTCCCATGAGGGCTCTACCTCCACCATACCAAACAATTAACGCCATTGCGAAGGAAGCGAACACTTCAACCAGTGGCCAAAAAATACTGAAGTAGTAAATGGTCTCGATGTGAGCCTCTTTATGACCTCTATTTATTTCACGGAATTTATCATGCTCATAATCTTCCCGATTAAACATCTGAACAATTTTCATCCCGTTAATATGCTCTTGTACAAAAGAATTCAAGTGCGCTATTTGGTCTCTTACTTTTAAAAAACTAACCCGTACTCTTTTTTTGAACCAGAATGTGGCATAGAATAAAACTGGCAAAATCGCGATAGTAACTAAGCTAAGCTCCCAATTCATGGCAAACATGAAATAGAGAATAAAGATAATTCTAAACATGTCTCCAATAATGGCAACTACGCCATCGGATAATAACTCACTTAAAGCTTCTACATCAGAAGTGGTTCGAGTTATGAGTCTACCTATAGGACTTCTATCGAAATATTGGACGTGCAAATTTCGAATTTTACTAAATACGGCACTTCTTAAGGAGTACAGGGCATTTTGACCAAACCACCTAGTTAAGTAGGTATTCACCATAAGTAGTATAAACTCACCAACCAATGCCAATAGTAGAAGGATTATGATACTCCATAAACCTTCAAAATCACCAATAGCAATATGGTCATCAACAGCTATCTGAGTTAATTTAGGGCGAACGGTACCTAAATAAGCCACCACTAGTGATAGAACGATGGCCAACAGGATATGATTAATGTAAGGACGAATATAAAAATAAAGCCGCTTAACAAGAGTCTTATCAGCAGCTTTACTTTTTGTTTTTGAACTCATTTCGTGTTATTGAACCCTCTAAGCTCTAGAAACGATCAAAATCGTCGTAACCTGTTCGTGGAGTGATTGACTTATTGGGTTTATCCTCATATCGGTTATTTCGATCCGAGTTGGAGTAGTCTCTACCTCCCTGTGAAGAACCTCTGTACCCTCTTTCTTGAGATGAACCACGATAACCACTGTTTTGAGATGAACCACGATAACCACCATCTTGACGGTACCGGTCATTGCGTTGTTGGTAACCGCCCGAATGATAATTTCCACGATTACCACCAGATCCAGCACCATCTCTTCCTTTTCTAGGTCGGAAGTTTTTATTTCCAGAAGGTCTACCTCCAGGTCGTCCACCTGAGCGGGGTCCTTTGGAATATCCCTGTCTTGAGTTGGGTTTTTTCATGGTTAAGTCGATAAGATCCACTTTTGGCGATAATATTCCTCGCTCATGGATAGGATCTGTAAAAATAGGACGTAACTCCTGAGCCAACCAAGTGGGGTAAAATGCATCCCTTGCTTCCTTGAGAAGTACATGAAGATTGGTATATCTAGCTGAAAAATGCCCAATGACAAGCAGTTTGGTTTGCGCTTCAGTTGCGACTCTGGCAGCATCTGCTGCTGTAGAATGACCCGTTTCTTTGGCCTTATCGGCTAGTTGATTACTAAAGGTTGCCTCGTGATAGAGAATATTGGTGTTCATGGCCAACTTTACAGCATTTGGACAGTACTCGGTATCTGTCACATAAGCAAAACTATCACCTGGTCTAGGATGTCCAACGATTTCATAGGATTCTACTACCGTATCATCTTCTAAGGTGATATTTTGACCTGATTTTAACTGTTTGAACTGCTCATCTTCTGTGATACCTAATTGAGCAGCTTTTTCAGCATCCACTTTTCCAGGTTTGTCTTTTTCTTGGAACCTATAACCTAAGCAAAACTTTTTATGCTTAAGCGGTCTTGCCTCTACATAATAGTCTTCAGTCTCTAATACTTTGGCTTCTGTAGCTTTTTCTTCAACTTCTACAAAGTTGATATCAAAACTTATCTCAACACCAGAAAAGGATAAATTCCACTCAACAAATTCCTTGATTCCTTTGGGTCCTACAAGATTAAGAGTTTTATCTCTTCTTTGAAGTTGTAGTGTAGAAATCAAGCCCATAAGACCTGAATAGTGATCGACATCGAAATGTGTGATGAAGATACTATCTATTTTGGATCTTTTAAGGCCTGCTTGTAACATGCACATTTGCGCATTCTCACCACAGTCAAATAAAAATACACTGCCTTCTCTCCAAAGAGCAACTGACGGTAAATGACGGATGGCTGTTGGGGTGGCTGAGGCTATGCCTAAAGGTACTACGATCATTTTTTTATTTCTCCCTTATCCATGGGTGGCTGCATTCAACAATCTCACCTAATGAATATTTGTTATTGATATTATATAGTTTGTAATTCTTGTTCTATAAGTTGTTTGTCATACATTGACTTATAACTTCCTTTTAATGTAATAAGTTCATCATGAGTACCTGACTCTTTCACGGTACCATCTTCTAAGTAATAAATATAATCGGCATCCTTGATGGTTGAAATTCGGTGACTAATCATGATAACGGTGGTTTCTACACC
>RFPJ01000039.1 GCA_009926145.1 Bacteroidota bacterium | reverse complement strand
ACAGCGATCACCACTTTCGGCATAAAGCGGATGAGCCTCTGAACCTCCAGTATATTTAGTCGTGGAATCCCATCATCGGCTTTATAACCTGTTTTGGCTCGTACTCGCTGGTCTCCACCCGAACAAAATGCCCAACCACCATCTTTAGGAGAGGGGCCTTCTCCGGAAATCAGTACTACACCAATTGAATTATCTTCCTTGGCATCTAAGAGGGCATCATAAAGCTCAAACACCGTTTTTGGGCGAAATGCATTGCGAACTTCGGGCCGGTTAAAAGCAATTCGAGCGACGCCATCTCGGACTTTGTAGGTAATATCTTCGTAAGTTTTCTGGGTGGACCAAGTACTCATAGGTAGTGCTGTATAAAAGGTTTAATGGTTTCAAGCCATTGTTCAGGCGCATCGATATGTACCCGATGACCTGACTTGCGAATTACGTTAAGATACGAATTTGGTATTTGTTGGTGCATGCGTTGATTTATAGCCAGGAATTTCGTGTCATCCCCACCAACCAAAAGTTGTGTAGGAACTTCTAGTTTGGCTAACTCATTATGTAAGCAGGGCATGGTGCCCGATCCAAAACCAAGGAGGCTATTTGCCATCCAAAAAGGATCCTGAAACTTTTGAATAGATGCATATTCTGAAGGTAAGTCTTTGGAATGAAGACTTTGAAAGAGGGGCATAGCGTTCCAGCGCGTTAGAAAATCATTGAAATTGGCTTGTATTTCATCGGCCCTATGACCGTCTAAACTCTGCCTTGTTTGGGCTTCAGTAGGATCTTCGATTCCAAAAGAACCACTTTCTAAAATTAGTCCAGAGAGTAGTTGAGGATACTTTCTGGCAAAGGAAAGAGCTAAACGTGCTCCCATACTGTATCCCATCAAAATCACTGGCCCATCATTCATCCGTTCGATGAATGTGCGCAGATCGGCCACCTGTTCGTTGGTCGAAAACCGGTAGTGCATCTCGGCTCCTTCACTGCTGCCATGACCCAATAAATCTAATGCTATCACTCGTACATTACGGGCTAATTCCCTTGCTAAATCCTTCCTCGAAAATACCTCCTGATCCCATAAACCCGTGCAAAAGTATGACCAACTTTTCCGACTCGACGTTTACCTCATCCTCCAATTCCATATTCGACTCGGCATCCACTTCAGAATCCACTTCTGATTGTACATTCGCCTCCCAGATTCGGTACCCGTAACTGACCCCTCGTATCTTTATATGTTTGTGTTTTTTACTAATCATTCCATTAATCATTCAATGAATCATTCCATTAATCACTCTTAAGTCTTAGCACTACCGCTAAGCAACTTACGTTCATTTAGAGACGCTTCATCATCGGTAAAAAACTCCAATATCCGAATCTTATTTTGGCCAAAAGCCGCCATTTTTTCAGCCGTCGCCTCTAAGGCTTCTGAAATCCACTCCGAAGTACCCTTATCCATTAACTCTTCATGGCTTTGAACCCTTTTATAGGGGATCTCATGAGCCTTTGCTAAGTGCTCAATATCAACATGCTGAGCAGTTTGGAACCATTCAATAAACTCTGGATGCTCTTTGTAAACGGGTAACATTTTAAATATACTCCCGCCACCATTATTCATCACCACAATAAGCAGTGGTTTTTCGAGTACACGTCCACTAAGAAGTGCGTTCGAATCATATAAAAAAGCAATATCTCCACTTATCACCACCCCAGGCTCATCGGCACCTAAAGAAACGCCAATAGCCGTTGAGCTAATGCCATCGATACCGGCTGCCCCTCGCTGACTCACCTGCCGATGACTTTTCGACCATTGCGGGCAGAATAATTCCTGATCTCGTACTGGAAATGAGTTGGAATAAAACACAAAAACCCCCTTTGGAAGTGTATTCGCCAGACTATGAAACACTGCACCATCGGTCATTGCGCTACTATTCTCATAATACTTCCGGTTTTTTTCGGGTTGAACCAACTGCGAGTCGTCCCACATTTCGTGCCATTTCGAGGATAATACTGGCCATAAGCTGCTTTGATTAAGTAGGTTCGACCAACTAAGTTGCTCCTCAGGACTCAAATGTTTGCAAGGGGCTTCCGCTGTATTTTCGTAGGTCTCATGAGTCTGTAACCTAAGCTGTTGACTTCCATGATGAGTGTTCACCCAATGATTGAGTACAGGACTAACGCACTCTTTACCAAGACGCAGAATACCATCAATTTCAGTGGATCCAACATAATTTGTTTGGAGCGTTGATTTCCAACCTGTAATCAATCGTTGCCTAATTAATGACGCTCCTTCGAACTCCCACCCAAAAAGCGAGGCACCCGTTTCCATTATGACCCGCGCATTGGGATGCTTTAATAATAATGGGAGCAAGGTGCTCCACTGCATAGGGGTGGGTTCGGCCCCTACAACGAGCACAGGTTGTTTCAACCCGCAATACCAATCATTCGCCTGTGAGGCATCCGTAAATTCGATAGGAGGATTCTCTACCTTCGCAAAACTATCGGAAGTCCTGTAGTTAGCTTTTGCCCGTTTTGTTGACAAGCTTTGCTGAGAAGCATCATCACGATAGGCGCGTAATTGATCTTTAGTTGGCTCAAATGGTTTGTTAAAAGGGAAATTCAGATGCACGGGACCACTCTTATAAGAAATTGTCAAAGCCTCGCGGAGGAGTTTTTCAACGTGTTTCCGAGCCGCGTCATCTAGCAGATCTTCAGCCTCTGGCATTTGCTGCTCATGTAATACAAAAGATCCAAAGATTTGCTGTTGCTTTATGGTCTGAGAGGCACCTTTGTTTTGCAAAGTATTGGGTCGATCGGCAGTGGCTATTACTAAGGGAACCGAACTTTGATAGGCCTCAATAATAGCGGGTAAATAGTTAGCACCAGCCGTTCCAGAGGTGCAACTCAGGATAGTAGGGATTCGAGTAATTTTCGAGATTCCAAGAGCGATAAAGCCTGCTGATCGTTCATCAATTGCAGAATAACAACGAATACCTGGATGAGCAACCAGGGCTAAAGTTATGGCCGTATTCCGTGAACCAGGTGAAATCACGGCAGTATTAATCCCCATAGTGTATAGGATACTAACTGCGTCAGAGGCCCATTTAAATGACGGTGTCTCGTTCATAATTTTGGGCTTCCAAAACTTCAGGATGTTGTTGAATAGCGTTTGAGACTGCATTCATCATGGGCTGAAGCTTTAGCTCGGTTTCTAGCCATTCATTTTCAGGATCAGAGTCTTCTACTATGCCACAGCCTGCATAAAAATGTGCTGTGTTCTTTTGAATAAGGCCGCTCCTAATGGCTACATAAAATTCTCCTATTCCATCCGAATTAATCCAACCAATAGGAGCCGCATACCACCCCCGGTTAAATTGCTCTTCTTGGTTAATAAAGCGTAACGCCTCGGAACGAGGAAAACCACCAACTGCAGGAGTTGGATGCAAATCTTTTAATACATTCGTTCGTGAAATGCCTTCTTTAAAAGTGGCCGAAATTGGGGTATACAGGTGTTGAACGTTGGGGAGCTTTTTAACTTGGGGAGACTTAGAAAGCTCTAACCGCTCAGAATATGGAACAAGATCTTCTTCTATGGCCTCAATGACAATTTTATGCTCCAAACGGTCTTTCTTACTATTGAGCAGTTTACCTGCCAGTACATTGTCTTCAATGGGGTCTCTTCCACGTATGGTACTACCAGCAAGGCTCTCGGTTTCAACCTGAGTAGGAGTGAAGCGGGCTAAGCGCTCAGGTGTTGCTCCGGTAAAAAAACTATTCCCTTTTGGATTAAATGCAAAGACGTAACAATCCGGATACTTTTCAACCAAATCGCTTACTATAGTGCTTGCTAAAGGTTGATGACGAAGGGGTAAACTCAACTTACGAGCCAAAACTACCTTCTTAAAACGCTGACGTACAATTTGGTTCTTGGCTTCATTGATAAGTCGAGCCCATTGGTTAGAACCCTCACTAGAATTGAAAGGAAGTGTTGTTTTTAAATTATTTTCATCGGGATCAAAACCGTTAACCTTATTCTCATTGAAAAGGATTTTTTTCGGGTTGAACCGTTCCGTCCATTCTTCGATTCTAGATTCGAACCGTCTGACCCAAGTTTCTAATGAAAAGTTGGAATTAAAGCGCTCTATTAGGGTTAAAGTACTTTTCTGTCCCTCTTTTATATAAAGCCATTCGGGTAGATGAAAGAGCGCAGTTTCAAAATCAGTCCATTCGGTAGTACGATCTAATTCATCAGTAAATGAGAACCCGCCTACAAGATGAATGGCATGCGGAGTATTTACCTGGCTGAAATGATGGATACGATTGAATAAATCTTTTCCATTATGAGAGGTAGTTTTAAATCGCTGAGTACCACTAGCTGTTATTTTTTCTAGCATACCCTCGGTAACCATAGAAAATGATTCCGAGGTATTTTCAAGATAAAAGCTAGTGCAGGTCGAGGATATTTCTCTTAAAACGGTTGATGCTGGAATAGCTTCAACATCAATACTAAGGGCAATATATTGTTGATTATTCTCAGTTTTGCTAGAGGCGGTTATAGCGCTAATTGCATTTCTTAAAAAGTTATTAAAATCATTGCTATGTAGCCAAGAAGAAGGCATAGGTTGGCACTGTATGAAATTTTGCCAGTTGCTTTACTGAACTTTCAATATAAATTGAAAATTAGATTAATTAAAGCGAAATAATAAAAAAATGAAATTAAAATGCCTGTAAGAAGAGCAGCTAATTTTTGGCATTCCGCATTGCTTCAAGCTAAGCTAGCTACCTAGCATCGTCTTCAACGCCGTGTTTGAAAGGATGCTGAATACCATAGTCCTCTGGATTATAGGCTGCATTCTCAAAGTAAAAATCCCAGGCCATTTCACTTTGTCCTTGGTCATTTACCCAAGAGGGGTGCGATTGCTTAATTAGACCTACAATTCTTTTCGCATAATTGATACGCTCTTGAATATCCTCAATTCTGGGTAGCGCTTTGATCATTAAGTCTAAGTTGTAACCACAATCGTAATCAATTGGTTTATTTTGGTGAAGAAACATAGGATAAATGTTTAGAAATGTTAAAAAATAATTAATAAGATTATTTTGCTTGAATTATCTCTTGAATATATGGCGTATTTTCCATAAAGTTAATACATACAATACTATTATACTTAACATCTACTTCAAACCTATTATTAAGTGTGTGAAAGCATTTAATGATTTTTTGAAGTACAATTTGGGTCTTTACACAGGTTACACACACGCACAATATAGACGACAGGTCTAGATTCTCTCATTGTACTTACACATAAATTGGGTCACTTAAAAGCAGTTCAACGATTAGGCTACTATTTACATGACATATTTGGTTGTCTTATCCGAAAGCGATGATTTACTAGTATCGCTAAATAAATTATTTGCATCAAAGGAAGTAGTTATAAGTCAGGCAAAAAACTTGACTGAACTTGTTAGAATTTATGACAGCCAAATAATACATTTGGTGATTTATGATGAACGAACCAAATTAAATCTCGATCACCTCAATCAAGATAGAAAATCCCCTAGCTTAGATGTTTTACCATTTATAGTAATACATCATCAGATTATCGAAATCGAATACTATTACCAATTGGGAGTGTTGAATGTTATTGGGATAGAGCAATATGAGGGTATCCTACCTAAATTGGTGGCTACTTGTATGCTTCATATGGATGTGAAACTACGTGCTAGAATGTTCGACATGAAAGAACAACCTCTAAGTGTAAAAGGGGATTATATAGAAGAACCTATTGATCAAATCCCAAAGATTATTAAACAGTTTATTTTTAAAGAACCAATCACAATCGAATTTTTGGCAAATCAGTTAAAAATTTCCAGACGTCATTTACTCCGAAAAATTTATGACAGATATGATATGACGGCTATTAATCTGATTACAAATGTAAAGATGGGTATCTGTCACGAAATGTTGCAGAGTAATCAATACAACATTGACGAGGTCTGCAGTTTGTTGGGTTTTAAGTCACCATATTATTTCAAGAAAAAATATGAGAATTATGTTAAGACAATAGCAGATAATCCGATAACTAAAAGAACACTGTATATGTAACAAAACTTATAAACCTCAATGAATTCAGTAGGTCACACAACAACACACAATTACCTGTTTTCATAGTAAAAAATTGACTCGTTAACATTTATTTTGGGTACACAATGCTAATCTCAAAGTGGATTGGTTTAAAAAAACACTTGATAGTCCTATTACTGTTAAGTACCGGCCTTTATTATAACTCAAAAGCCAATGAGATAACTATATCCAACATAAGCTTAGCCAATCATGACGAGGTTGCTGCAACCGTTGAAGTAGTATTTGATATAACATGGCAAAATAGTTGGCGAAATGATGTCTCAACAGGAATGCCTAATTGGGATGCTGCTTGGATTTTTGGCCGATTCAGTATAAGAGGGGATTCTGTTTGGCAACGAATGGTAATTGATGATAACGGATATACAATTGGTACGGGTACTCCTGCGAATTTAACCTTAAAACCTCACCCAAGTATCTCACCTCAAGGCATAGGTTTACTTTTGCATCGTAGCGAGGTTGGGTACGGAACCTTCACGCAGACAGGAGTTCGGTTTGTTTGGGATTACTCTGTTGATGAGCCACCAAGCCTAAGTAATTTTGATCTATTGGACATTAAGCTTTTTGCCGTGGAAATGGTCTATATCCCAGGAGGACCTTTTTATTTGGGCTCTGGTATTGATGATCCCGCGGCGGAATCATTTTACGATAGTTCATCACCTACAAATTCACCATATCGGTTAGAAACCGATGCTCCTTTCACAATTGGTCCGTCAGCCGAACTTAGCGTAGTTGGTATCAATTCACCCATAAATATTGTAGCTGGTTTTCCTACAGGTATTCAACCTTTTTACATCATGAAACATGAGTTAAGTCAAGCTTTGATGTCGGGGTACTTTAGTACATTAAATGCAGGGATGAACAGCAACTATGTGTTTAATGCCTTAGAGTTAGCTCAGCAGAATGATGTTGGAAGAACCGCCAACTTCTTTACACAAACTTTTGAGACCTTTGGTTTGGATACTGTTTATAGCTACCAAAGTTCAAGAGAAAATTACCCTGTCGCTTATATGTCTTGGGAAGATGCTGCTGCCTTTGCCGATTGGGCAGGACTTAGACCTGCATCGGAATTGGAATTTGAAAAAGCCGCAAGAGGCTTTAGTTATCCAGCTGTGGTGAATGAATATCCTTGGGGTACGGAACAGATTGTCGATGATGGTTACCTGATATATTATAATGTTGGTAGCGGTATCGATCATGAAATAACAGGAGGTTATTCATCTAATATTTTGACGGGGAATGCCATTTATAGTTCAACCTTAGCGAATCCGTGGTCTTTGAGAGTGGGTATTTTTGCTACTTCGACAAGTTCTAGGGCACAAGCCAATGCAAGTGCGACAGGAGTACTAGACTTGGCAGGTAATGTTGCTGAGCGAACAGCTGATACCAAATTCTCAAGCGGATTAGCATGGTTCAATGAGCATGGTGATGGGATTCTGTACACCAATGGATTAGCTAATCAACAATGGCCTGGATTTAATACACAAGATTTATATGTAAAAAATACGAGCTCGGTTTCAGGGTTACGAGGAGGTGGGATACTGGATAATGCGGCTTTACTGCGTATCAGTGATCGCTCAAGGGCTAGAAATGATAATACTCGAACGGTTGAGTCAGGATTTCGAGCCGCATTAAGTGTTAGCTGTTCTTTACCCACATTGGGAAGTTATACCCATTCAGTAACAGAGCAGGCGGATGTTATCAAATTGCAATTGATTGCCGCAAACAGTGCAGAGGAATTATGGGTGATAGAGGGGCCTGCAAAAATTGTTAGCGGGCAAGGAACCAAAAACTTGGTGCTTTTACGAACCGGCACAGGATCCATAACGGCTTATGCTCATGCTACCAGTGAATGTGGTATTAGTTTGAAATCTGTACAAATTTCGGTGCCTTAGAGATGGTAAAGCGATTTCTACATATTCTAGATGGTTTTATATTCTTAGTGCTATTTGCAGTAGTTATGTCTACATCGGTAAGTGCTCAGTTTTCTGGGGGAAGTGGTACCCAGGCGGATCCTTGGCAAATTACTAATTGGGAGGATTTGCACAATATCCGTAATTGGTATAATGACGATTTTATCCTTATGAATGATTTGACATTTAGCATGACAGGATACAGTACTTATGGTGCAAATTGGGAACCAATAAACTTATTCAAAGGAGACCTAAATGGGCAGGGTTTTGAAATTCAAAATCTGGTTATAAATAGCACCCAAAACAATACAGCATTTATTGGAAAATTAGATCAAGGCGCAAAAATTACGAGTTTAGGAATTATTAATGCACAAGTGACAGGAACAGGTGAAAGGGTAGCTGTAATGGTTGGACATGCGTGGGAAAGTCAAATTCTTGACAGTTATGCTGTCGGTAATGTGCATGGTGGTAGTAGCAGTTGGGGATTGGGTATTTTAGTTGGTGAGCTTGAAAATTCGTTGGTCCAGCGTAGCTTTACAACGGGTAAAATATCAGGTGGGTATTGGGCTGCAGGTGGGTTAGTTGGTGAGATTTACAAGGGCCATATCGAAGATTCTTATTCGCATGTTTTGGTCAATCCTGACAATCATGACAATGGCCGAGTGGGCGGGCTAGTGGGTAACGTAATTGGTAAAAGTGATGAAGAAGGAACCGTTAAAAGATCATTTTCGACAAATAAAGCATTTGTAGGTACTGAGTATTTTGGTCCCATTGGTGAAATAGAACGACCACTAAATTTATACGGGGTTTATTGGGATAAAGAGCGTTCTAATAGAGCTAATGATGGCTATGCAAATACCTACGAGGAGGCAACAAGCCAGTTATATGGGCAAATTGCTGGCGCACAAATGGGGCTACTTGACTTTACAAGCACTGGTCCTTGGGCTACCGTGAGCCAGGGTGACATTTTTGGCGATGGTTCGGTAGCACCAACTGACTGGTATCCAATTTTGAAAACTATAGCAGCGGAACCACAGCTAAAATTATTGCAAAACCAATTTTTATTAGAAATCGTCGTGCCATCGGATAGTTTAGAGATGCAGTTACCACTCCGTGGTATCACCGATGTAACCGTGGAGTGGGGTGATGGTACCTATACAACCCATACGGCAAACTACCCCCAGTCCCCGACAAATTCAATTACTCATACATATAGTAGCCCTGGGACTTATACAATTGCAATACAAGGTGAAACCGAACAATTTGGAGATAATGATCAAGAAGACATAGATAGAAGAATATATTCAGAGAGAATCACCAAGGTTCTTTCCTTTGGAGATTTAGGCTTAAAAAGCTTAGAAAGTGCGTTTGAAAATGCTTCCAACTTAGTTGGTGTACCTCAGGTATTACCATCTACAGTTAATAGTCTAGAAGGTACATTTGCTCATGCTAGTTCATTCAATGACTCCAATGTAACGTTGTGGGATGTGAGTAGTGTTACTGATATGAATGAGTTGTTCAAAGGTGCTGATGCCTTCAATCAAGACATCGGAAGTTGGGATGTGAGGAGTGTTACCGATATGAATCTTATGTTCGATAATGCGACTTCATTTAATCAAGACATCGGAAGTTGGGATGTGAGCAATGTAACAGATATGGGTGGATTGTTCTTTTTTGCGGGTTCATTTAACCAAAATCTCGGAAGTTGGAATATTGGCAATGTTACCTTTATGACAGAGATGCTCACAAATTCAGGGCTAAGTAAAGAGAATTATACTAGTACCTTAATAGGTTGGGGACAACAAACCGTGCAAAATGGGGTAACTCTAGATGCTGTGGGCAAAGAGTTTGATTATGCGGCATATGATGAAAGGCAAAACCTAATCGATACCTACGGATGGACCATTAACGATGGTGGGTTGTTTTATATTGAAGTGGATTCGTGGGAAGATCTTCACAACATCCGAAATGATTTAACGGTTGCTTATCGGTTAACTCAGCACTTAACTCGGAATGATCCAGGCTATGAATTATATGCCGATACTTCTGCTAATGGAGGCTTTGGATGGTTGCCTATTGGAGATTTTACAAATCGATTTGAAGGATTAATTGATGGCCAAGACTTTACTATTCAACGTATAGGGACAAGAGCTCAATCACAATATACAGGTTTTGTTGGTGTTTTGGCCACTATTGGGGTTATTAAGAATCTCGGATTACTAGATCATGATATCAAGAATTCGAATCTAATGACAGGGGCTTTGGTTGGAAGAAACTATGGTTTAATTAAAGAATCGTTTGCTATTGGTACGGTTGAAGGTGGTAATCGCTCAGGAGGTTTGGTAGGCCAAAATGCCATTGGAGGAATAATCACG
>RFPJ01000038.1 GCA_009926145.1 Bacteroidota bacterium | reverse complement strand
TGATCTTTGTTGATCACCATGTTATCTCTGAGATAATCGAAACCAAATTCATTGTTGGTTCCGTAGGTAATGTCGGCACGATACGCTGTTCTTCTCTGCTCGGTGTTTGGTTGATACCTGTCGATACAGTCTACTTTCAACCCGTGAAATTTAAAAATAGGTTCATTCCATTCGGCATCTCGTTTGGCCAAGTAATCATTCACGGTTATTACATGTACACCTCTGCCCGCAAGAGAATTGAGGTAGGCAGGGAAGATCGAAACTAGCGTTTTCCCTTCACCGGTTTTCATCTCGGCTACTTTACCTTGATGGAGTGAAATAGCACCCACAAGTTGAACATCGTAGGGAATCATGTTCCATTGCACCTCGTCGCCCGCTACTTTCCAAGACTTGCCCACAAATCTTCGACACGTATCTTTTAAAACCGCATAGGCTTCTGGTAAAATAGCATCTAGCGTTTGTTCAATTTGTTCGAGCTCTTGCTTTTCAAGTTGCTCCAATTGATCGGTGAGCTGCCGGAATTCTCCCGCCTGTAGTTCCTCAATATGGTCTAATTTCTTTTTAAGTTCGGCGATCTGTTCACTAGTTTCCTTGGTTGCTTCTGAAATTCGACGCTTGAAATCATCGGTCTTCGCCTTTAATTCGGCGTCGGATAGTTGTTCAAGTTCATCAGCATACGATTTAATTTGATCGACTAGTGGCTGAATAGTCTTAATATCCTTCTCGCTTTTCGATCCGAAAAGTTTGGTAATGAGTTTACCTACCTTATCTATCATGGGATTTGAATAGTAAATTTATAAAATGGATGCTTGTTTTGAAGCCAAATCATAGTAGGCTTAGGGAAAACAAGACACCTTTAAATGTAACCTTTCAAACGAGGCCGTTCAACAGGTGTTGCATATAAGTTTAAATTCCTTTGAATATTATTCGATTTATAGAAAAATATGCCTATATTTGAGGCTCTTTTGGATATTGTAAAAACATTAAGGAAATCCATCCATGAAACGTACATACCAACCTAGTAATCGAAAGCGCAAAAATAAGCACGGATTCCGTGATCGTATGTCTACTGCAAGTGGCAGAAAAGTACTTGCCGGACGTCGCGCAAAAGGCCGTCATAAGTTAACGGTAAGTGATGAGCAAAAAGGAGCTAAATAATTTAGTAGCTCCTCTCACACCCTCTATTCCGGCAAATAAATTGCCAAAAACATCTATACTGAGAGGAAAAAAAGCTTTTAAGGAGCTCTTTGAAGCCTCTCAATCATTTCGTTCGGGTAGTCTATTATTTCGCTACTCTGTGTCTGTTAAAAGCATTACTGAATCAGACCCCCCAGTACAATCATTCAGCCCGTCTAACATCACTTTTACATCTTTTACTCCAAAAGTAGCGTTTATCGCACCCAAGCGTATAGGGAATGCTGTTTTAAGAAATCGCAACAAACGTTACATGCGTGAAGCTTACCGACATGCCTCTCACGAACTGAATCTTTTTACCCAACTACATGCTTTGCATTTGCATTTGGGTATCATAGCCCGTTATTCTAGCACAGGAATTTCAAAAACAGAACAAGACATGCAGCGAGGTTTAGAAATACTTCTTGGGCGGCTAAAAAATAATAACTTAACTTCCCCACAATCTCACTAAATTCATTGTACTGAATACTAACCCAATAAAATTGTTGTTTTGGATAAGAATACCGTCGTAGGATTTTCACTTATTTTCGTATTAATGCTTGGTTGGTTTTATTTCACCCTCCCATCCGAAGAGCAACTTGCCGAGCAACAACGTCAACGACTTTTAAGAGACAGTTTAGCTCAGGTTGAACAAACCCTGAGCCCTGAACTTCAAGATAGAGCGACGAACAGTGTTCGCAATCAGAATTCAACTATGTTCGATGCTCAAAATGAGATGTCTATCGAAAGTGGAGCTGCAGAGGTTAGCACCTATGGTATGTTTGGCAGTCTTCAGGATACTACTGAACGCTTTATAACAGTGGATACCCCTCTTTACTCTGCTGTATTTACAAATCGTGGCGGCGGACCCTCTTCATTTACCCTGAAAGAATATGTGAATTGGGCGGGAGTACCTATTCAGATGATTCGGGATACTACCTACTCTGCCTACAATTTAGGTTTTCTAAGTACCGAAAATTATAACATTGAAACACAGCAAATTCTCTTCGAGCAAGAATTAGCTCTTAGTACACTCTCGATAGGTGAAGGCGAAAGCAAAAGCGTTAGCTACCGACTCCCATTAAAAAATGGAGGGGCTTTACGATATACCTACACCTTTTTTTCCGATCAGTACGAGATTGATTTGCGGATTGAATACATTGGTATTCAAGATTATATATTAGGCCGAACCGTTGATTTTGGGTGGACTAGCCCGCTTAATTTTACGGAAAGAGATCGCGTGCAAGAAGCGCTCGCCACCTCGGCATACCTTTATGCAGGCGGTGAATTAGAGCAACTAAAGGTAAACGACCCCGACGAAAATAATGGTTTTGAAGAATTGAACGTAAGCGGTAGCGTAGAATGGGTAGCGACTAAAACCAAATTCTTCGCGCAACTGATTCAACCGTTGATTCCAACCGAGGGCGCTCTACTATCGGGACAAATCAATGGGAAAGTGGATGTGGCAACTACTCAACATGCCTACGGGGCCATGGTAAACACCGATATTCCAAGTAACGGGATACAAGATTATAAACTTTACATCGGCCCCATGAAGTATGCCGATATGAAAAGCTATAACGAGCACGCCTTTGACATGGTTGAAGTTGGTTATGGTTGGTTACGCTGGTTTTCGGATCCATTTGTTCGATTTATTGTGATTCCCTTCTTCAATATCATGGGGGGATTCATATCGAACTATGGGGTACTTGTGATCATATTTGCCGCCTCTGTGAAGCTAATATTATCGCCTCTTACCTTTAAAAGTTATAAGAGTATGGCGGCTATGCGCGAATTGCAGCCACTCATGAAGGAAATTCAAGAAAAGTATAAAAATGATCCGCAGAAGCAACAAAAAGCTACCATGGATTTATACCGTAAGAACAAGGTAAACCCACTTGGGGGTTGTTTACCCATGCTTCTTCAATTTCCTATTCTTATTACCCTCTGGAGATTTTTTCAAAATTCAATACTCCTGCGGCAAGAATCCTTCTTGTGGGCTTCTGACTTATCGGCACCCGATTTTATTATTAATCTTCCTTTTGGAATCCCGTTCCTTGGGGATCAAATTGCAGGCTTTGTCATCTTGATGGCCATATCCATGGGGCTTCAAAGTAAACTCACGGGTGGGGCTAGTGGAGGTGGAGCTGCTAGCGGGGCGATGGCTCAGCAAATGAAGATTATGCAATATCTTCTACCCTTTATGATGTTGTTTATCTTTAACAATTTTGCGTCCGGATTGAGTCTGTATTATTTGATTTTCAACGTCTTATCTATTCTTCAGCAACTCTATATTAATAAGAATACGCATAAGGCATCTCTAGCAAAGACTTAAGTAATTTTCTTATTCGGCCGATACCTAAACATTCAGGCTTTGTACCCCATTAATTAAGCTGATTGCCATCGGTATCAATACGAATAAAAAAAAACAAACTGAACCAGTCATACTTATTCTACCTTCCTTTGATAAGTTCTGCACTATACCATTATCCGGTGACGCGATTAGCTGAAACAGGATTGGAATTATGGAGTCCCATTCAAAAACAATGGGTAAAGAACCGTCCAGAAGAACGTATTCGACTTAGATTAATCGAATACTTCTTACATGAGTGTGGTATATCGAGGAATTACATTGCTACAGAAGTCCCTTTAGAGTTACAAAAGGCCACTCGCGGCAGGGCCGATATTGTCTGTTTTGATTCCAATCATCAACCCCATTGCCTCATAGAGTGTAAACGGCCTAAAGTTAATCTAGACGAACAGGTCGCCCAACAAATTGCGCAATACAATCATCGCCTAGATACTCCTTATTTACTCATATCGAATGGAAGAGTAGACCTTTGGTATACCCAAACAGAATCGGGTATACAATATCTCAACCATTTACCGGATCAATATTCAGGTGGCATTGACTTCATTAAAGATTTCGAATATTGGGTCGCTCGAGGGTTCATTCATCCAGATACACCCGAAGAATTAAAAATGCCATTTATGGCTCTTTGTAATGAGTTGTATCAAGATCCTGAGTCACCTAGTATTTACGTCTCTTTTGGTCCCACACGTGAGGACTTGCCCTTGGAGAATTACTACCATATTACTCGTATCCAACAACATATTCGTTTGGCAATCGGCTTAAACGGTAAGGGAAATGAGTGTACTTTAAATGCCGTTTTAAGTGTTCATGGGCAGAGTGTTAAACTGTTGACCCTCAATTTATTGGCATTGGCAAATGGGGATGAGAAGCATGCCAAATTATATACCCATAAAGGTGTTGAGGAGGTACATATTCCCCATTTGAATCCACTTTTACACAAAACTATTTGGCAGGAACCCTTGAGGGAGTACCTTCTTGCTGAAGTTTAGTCCATTCACGATTCCACCGAATCCAACCTGACCAAGCTAAGAGGGTAAAAATCAGAAATTGCCCACTGGTCAGTACCAATCCTTTATAGAAGTACAATGGAATGGAGACCAAATCAGTAGCTATCCAAAAAAGCCAATGCTCTAATTTTTTTTCTGCCATTAACCACATACCAACTATGGCAAAAGAAGTTGTTAGTGAATCCCAAAAAGGCACATCACTATCGGTAAAGTTGACTAAAATAGTGTAAAGGGTGATCCACGATATGCCAAAAAAGAGTAGCGATCGTGTCCAATATGCTCCATCATTTTTAGTGATGGGTTTAAAAGGCTTTTTTTCTTCAGGTTGAAGCCATTGGTACCAACCATAAATACTCATCAAAAAATAATACCCATTCACTCCCATATCTGCATAAAGTTGATATGTGAATGCTAGATATATGTATATGGCAACACTGATCATGCCGATAGGGTATACCCATATATTTTCTTTAACGGAGTACCAAACACTTCCCAAGCCCGTAAGCACAGCTATCCACTCGAGCAGTGAAGTCTGCACAATGCCTTCTACGAGTGAAGACCAAAGAGATATGAAAATGGCGCCGATCACGATACTATTAGATACTATATGATGCTATATGATGCTAAACCTTTGCTTTTAACACTCCTGTTAAATTCAATTTATGTATAGGAATAAGATAATTGGTGAGTATTTCGTCTTTATGGATGCCCAAAAGCCCTGTACCCCTGAAGTCTACAATACATACTTTTTCTTCACGCTGAATGATTTCTCCTATGCCGTAAAATTCAGGACTTGGCCCATAATAGACTAGGTCCCCAGGACGTAGTTCATTCTTGGCTCTTCGATGGAAGGGCATAATCACCGGTAAAAGATCTAACCGATAAGACAGTCTGCGCTTAGAGCTCAGCGACATACCTAACCCCTCTTGCTATTTCAATGACTCTCGATTCACCTGCCTGCTGAATAGAAACTTTAGTTACGGTTAGGGGCAAATGATTCTGAGCCAGTTGTGGCCACTCTATCACACATATTCCATTGCCATACAAATATTCTTCAAATCCAATTTCCAAGAGCTCACTATCTGATTCAAGTCGATATAAATCAAAATGGTAGATGGTAACAACTGTAGAATGGATGGGATGTTTACCTTCATACTCATGAACAAGTGCATAGGTGGGAGATTGCACATCGGATTCTTTCAACCCGAAATAAGAAGCCATTCCTTTGACGAAATGTGTTTTCCCTGCCCCTAAACCTCCTTCGAGGACCACTACCTCACCCTGTGATAGTTCTTCTGCTAAAGCTTTCGCACACGCTAAGGTTTGTTCTACCGTTGTAACGGTAACTACCTGATGGACCATCTCTTGATTAGACATCTTGTCTTTTAGGTTCGAGAGTTGCAATTGGAAGAATCATTTCTTCCATAGAAGCTCCCCCATGCTGAAAGGTATCCTTATACCGATTTTGATACTTATGATAATTGGTGGGATACACGAAATAATAGTTTTCTTTTGCAATCAGATAATCTTTCACGTTTGAATAGGTAGGAAGCTGAAAATCTTCGGCGTTTTTAAAACTGATAACCGCCTGTTCATCCTCTGCATTCAAATTACGGCCATATTTGTAACGAAGACTGGTGGCGGTATCCTTATCTCCAAAAACCTTGGTGTCTCGAAGCGATCGTACCGAGCCATGATCCGTGGTTATTATCACATGCACCGATTCCTCGGATAAATCGCGGAACATCTGAAAGAGGCTTGAATGCTTAAACCATGCCTCTGTAATCGCCCGAAACGCGGTCTCATCAGGTGCCAACTCTTTAATAACATCCGAATCGGAGCGTGAATGAACCAGTGTATCAACAAAGTTGAACACAAATGCGGCTAATGGACTCTGAGCATAGCTCCTGATTTTTTGAGCGATCTGTCGACCTTCTTGTGCATTTAAAATCTTCTCGTACTTAGCTTTAATATCAAGTCCCTGTCTGGCCAAGTACGCTTCCAAGAGTTCATGTTCGTGGCGATTCCAAGAATGCTCATCTTGTCCCTGTTCCCATAATGACGGATGACGCTGTGATATTTGAAGAGGGGTTAATCCAGAAAAAATGGCATTCCTTGCGTAGGGCGTTGCCGTTGGTAGGAGCGAAAAGTAAAAATCCGTTTTAATTTCGTAAAAGGTACTTAGATACTTTTCAAATACTAGCCATTGATCATACCGCATGCAGTCGATAACAAAAAGCATGACATGTTTACCCTGTTCAACCAATGGTTTCACGTGATTACTCAGTATCCCTGGCGAAAGCATAGGATGTTCTGGCGAGACCTCACCATCCATCTGTTCATATGACTGAATCCACTGTGTGTAGTTTTGTTCAATCATTTTACCAAATTCTCGATTTGCCGATAAAAATTGATCGTCCAACACTTGGCGTAACGCTTCATCCCCTTGACCCAAATCCATTTGCCACTGGGTTAACTTCTTGTAGGCATCCACCCAATTCTGCCAACTACTTCGGTGATGCAATAAAGCATCCATTTCAGGGAAAGAACGGAGATAGGATTGCGCAGATTTTTCACTCTCAAGTCGGCTGCGATCTAGAATCTTTTTTACCGTTAGAAGAATTTGGTTGGGATTAACCGGCTTGATAAGGTAATCCGAAATTTTAGCCCCAATGGCCTCTTCCATGATGGATTCTTCCTCACTCTTGGTAATCATAACCACCGGCAGCAGAGGAAATTTCGACTTAATAATTTCTAGCGCTTCTAAGCCACCCATCCCTGGCATTTGCTCATCTAGAAACACCACATCAAATATCTGCTGGTTAATCATGGCGACCGCATCACGGCCATTGGTAACCGCAACCACTTCAAATCCTTTCCTCTCTAGGAAAAGAATATTCGACTGCAATTGATCAATTTCATCATCAGCCCATAAGATGCTTGGCATGGTACTAGGATTAGTAATTGATGTTAATTCTTAGTTTATCTCTGATTTTTCCTGAACCTTATCGCACACTTCTTGCTCAATAAGTAATGAAGCAGAAAAATTCTAACCGATAGAATATACAAAACCCTATTCGTTCTTGTATGATGATAAGGTTTTCCCCTATTTCATACCCGATTTACTGCACTTCTCTTAAATAGATCATGGGTTTTAATTTCTGAAACCTTTTCTCACCAATCCCTTTGACCTCTAACAGTTGCTCAAGGGCAGTAAATCCATTTATCTGCTCCCTATAGCTGATAATGCGTTGTGCATAAACTTCTCCTATACCTGGAAGCTTGACCCAATCTTGCAAATTAGCCTCGTTCATTTCAACCCGAATAGAATCTAAACTGTTTACCCCTTTGTCTATGGAAGCACCTGCAGCAAGCAAGGCTCCTTGCACCCTTGTTGAATCGATCGAGTCCATTTGAGCATGGTACAGCCTCACGCTCTCATTAAAAGCCTCATATTCCTTCGTATAGTCAAAGGGCTTACCATAAAACCATTCATACGAAATTGCCAAATGTGCTAAAGTTACCAACACCAGTAGAAAACTGATGAATTTCACTTCCATTCGGCTAATGCCCAAATGCTGAGTCCAATAAAACAATACTCGTTTCCAATAAGATTTAGCTGACATCATGGTAATCTAACCCAATGTATTTCCCCTTTATTTCATGTTATATTCTACATGAGTTATCCTATTGGGTTTCCTTACACCTAAAAACTTTTGATATACTTTTAACCGAAGGTGTATATTGTAAAATTATTTTTTGAATGAACGCAGTGAGGCTCGCTACTTTCTATGCCATTGAAATCGTAGTTTCGCTAGAACCAATCCTAAACCGCGCTAAATGTCGCTATCAGAAATCATCGTATCGGAACATTCCTTTGACCATCAAGGTATCCGCTTGTATTGGGATCAGGTTTCTCGGGCTGAAGCAACTACCGATGGTTCGCAAAAAAATCCCCTAATTATATTACATGGATGGGGTGCCAGTAAAAAAGTAATGCGACCACTCGCTCAAATGTTGGCGCATCATCGGGATTGTTACGTTTTAGACTTGGCAGGATTTGGAAACTCAGAAGAACCAAAACAAGCTTGGTGTGTAGATGATTATGTAGATAGTGTGATTGCTTGGGCCGAACATTTACATCTTAAAGAATTTGATCTACTAGCGCATTCCTATGGGGGCCGAATAAGCTTAAAACTGTTGAGCCGCTCCTGGGGGAGTCGGGTTCAAAAAGTAATCATAACAGGAGGAGCTGGCATGAAACCCAAAAGAAGCCTTCGATACTACTATCGTAAGCATCTTGCAAAAACCTTAAAAGCTCCTTTTGCCCTTTTACCTGAACCATTAAAAACCAAGGGCCTAGAACGCTTGCGAGCAACAGATTTATGGAAATCACTTGGATCAAGTGATTACTCCGCCCTATCTGGGGTCATGAGAGAAACCTTCGTCCGTTCGGTTACCGAATTTTTGGAGTCTAGTCTACCCAAAATCACCCACGAGATGCTTTTAATTTGGGGAGAACAAGATGAAGCTACTCCTGTTTATCAAGGCAAACGTATTGAAGCGGGTATTCCTGGTGCAGCACTCGTAATTATGGATGGTTGTGGACATTACGCCTTCTTAGACAAACCCAAACAGTTTGTAGCTATTGCAGAAGCGTATCTATCGCCCTAGCATCGGGCAGTGCATAGGAGTAGTTGAGTGAGGGAAATATCAATTCTTTACTAATTAGTGCAATTCCGACATTCTGAATCTTATTGCCTGAGCGGTCTCCATTGGGGCCATAAATAGGATCATTACAAATAGGGTATCCCCACCAATCCAGGTGTAATCTAATTTGATGGGTTCGACCGGTCAAGGGACGACATTCTACCAGATAAGAATTTTTTGGCAGTTGAACAGCTTCTGGGAGATACCTAATCAATGTTACCGCATCAAGTCCACCTTTCAGATTGGGAGCACACTCAAAAACAAAGCCCTTTTTTCTTTTTACCGGCACCTCTATCCGTTGGGTATCGGCCGTAGGGGGTAGTTGGTTGACCAAAGCCCAATAGGTTTTCTGAACATTTTGTGATTGAAAGGCCTCCGTAAAAAGACGGGCATATTCTTTGTTTTTAGCAAGAACAACCAAGCCCGAGGTAACCGCATCTAGTCGGTGCACAATTTTTAGATCATGGTAGCCCATTTGAGCAAGTATGGAAACCAAGGTGTTTTTGTGATATCGACCCCCCGAGTGCATCGGAAGAGGCGCTGGTTTAAACACCACAATAAATCCAGGTTGTTCATCAATCATATGCACTTCATTAGGCACACTGGGCTCTATCATCGTTGGAACATGATGCAGAATCACATCAGAAACCATAAGATCCTGGTCGAATAGCTCCGCTTCATCGACTATTTTTCCCATTCTTTCAATTTGCAGAAATCCATTATTTATTCGATGACGCCACTCTTTTTCGCTTATATGTGGGAATCTATAAGTCAAATAATGAATCCCAGAAAGGGTAGGCTCACCCGCCTTAATCCGGATACGGTGGGTGATAGAATACGGTGCAACTAAGCGAATATTACGAGAGGCACCCATTAGGTTCTTCCGCTATAGCTTTCTCGATGAAGGATTTGTTACGTTCCTTAAAATCATCATCAAAGTAATTATACCACTTGCGGAATGGTTGAAAGGCATGCTCAGGGTCGAATGGTCTTCGATATTCACTTTGCTTACACTCTTCACTACAACAGCCCTCCATTTGTAGTGCACCTTCCTCAGAGCAAACAAAAAGTTTGTTACACTCCATATTGGCACAGTTAACATACGTATCGGCTGGAATTCCTGTTATTTCACAATGGGCAATGGGTGATAAGTCTTTGGGATTTACGGGAACAATTAATCGATCATCAAACACAAAGCACTTACCTTTAAAGTGCTCTCCCCCCTCTTTGTAGGCATAATTTAAAATACCCCCATGTAATTGGTTCACATCTTCCCAACCTTGATCTTTCATGAGTACAGAAAATTTTTCGCATCGTATTCCACCCGTACAATACATCAAGACTTTTTTGTCTTTTGGAATATCTACTTGGGAAAGCCATTCAGGAAAATCATAAAAATTCTTTAGATCAGGTGTTATGGCCCCTTCAAAATGACCAATTTTAGACTCATAATTATTTCTCACGTCAATCATCACATAGTCTTCACCCGATTCCATTACCGCTCGCCATTCATGGGGTTGAAGATGATTGCCCCCAAACTTTGGATCAACACCATCTACATGAAGGGCTACAAT
>RFPJ01000037.1 GCA_009926145.1 Bacteroidota bacterium | reverse complement strand
GATTACCATGGCAGAACCGCTATATTGCTGAACGGTTAATGCTTCATGTAACAGAACAACTCCAAAAACGAGACCAAGTACGGGTACAAGGTTTTGATAGGCGGCGGTTCTAACCGCTCCAATTTTAGAAACGCTATTGTTCCATATTAAATAAGCCAGTCCAATGGATAGCATTCCGCTATAAAAAATACCCATCCAACCCTTAATGGAAACATTCGTCCATTCAACGGATAGGAGATTCGGTAATCCAATAAGAAGAAGACAAATCATACCTATGATAGACATAACCCCGGTGAACTGTGTACTAGGATATTTCTTCAGAAATCTTTTTGCAAGAATGGTATAGACTCCCCAAGAAATAGCAGCGCCTAGGATAATGAGATCGCCTAAAAATGTTTTGGATGCTAGGGAAATGCCCTGTTTGGATCCGGTGACAATTAATATGATTCCAATAAAAGCTAAGCTGATTCCTAGGGTTTTGTAGCGTGTGAGTTTTTCATCCGTAAACAGATGTGATAAAACAGCCACCCAAACAGGTATGGTACCAAGCATAACAGCGGCATTTGCAGAGTAGGTATAATCCACGCCTATAATAAAGAACAACTGATACAGTACATTACCCACCAGTGCAATACCTACTAATGGCCAAACATCCTGTCGGTCGACTTTTAGGGGGTATCCTCTTTTTTTGGTGGTAAATGCAAGCAACGCCGCCGCCAGAACATAGCGCAATGCGTTGAAGCTAAGAGCGTCAATTTCTTCCAGACTTACCTTGACTATACTAAAGTTTAATGCCCAGATAATTGCAATGAGGATGAGCAACAAATCGGGCACATATTTTTTAAGTATGCTTGCCATTGGTAGTAATCTAGCCTGAAGGATAATAGTGAATGAAAAAAAGCCGGTTAAAGTTCTCTCTATTACACATCAGTTCAAAATAGAGAAGAAAAAAAACCTAAAAATATATTTGAAGGACGTATAAAAGTCCGTATTTTTTGAATCTAAGTCATAAAATGACTACCGGTCATTTATTGAACATTCTAGACACATTAGAAGTACTATCATCATAATATCCTGATCCTATACGCAATGGGCGTAGTTGAAAGAAGAGAACGAGAAAAAGAGCGTAAACGCAATACCATGCTTGATGCCGCAGAATCCATCCTTATGGATAGAGGATTAGAACATTTAAGCATGGATGATGTCGCAGAAAAAGCAGAGGTTAGCAAAGGCTCCCTTTACCTGTATTTCCAAAATAAGAATGATTTGGTTTTGGGTATTTGTTATAGAGCAACCCATCTGTTAAATGAGTCCTTTCGAAAAGTTCTAGACTCTAATCTTTCTGGCCTTTCTTTAGTTCGTGAATTGGGTGAAACCTATCTCCACTATGTGAAGAATCATCCACAGTACTACAGCTCAATGAAGTTTCTGGATAATCTCCATTCAACCCGAGAGGGAACAGATAGCGAATACTTGCAGTTATGTACCCAGAATAGGCAAGAGGGGTTTCGGTTGATGGTGGAAGCTATTCAGCGTGGTATGGATGACGGGTCCATCAAACAAGAACTACCTGCAGAGCAACTAGCGCTTCTGTTTTGGTCTACTTCTCATGGAGTTGTAACCATAAGCTATATGCATCAGAATTATGAACATTTCAAATTGTTAGATCGTATAGGTATGAAAGAAGAAGACATGTTCGACGCCTATATGCACATTTTAAGTCACGGTTTTGCACAACAAACCCATGAATCTTAAGCCTCAATCTCCTCATATCACATTATTATCAATCACTATGTCATCTAAAACAAACTACATTCACAAGAGTACACAAGCCAGGCTACGTAGCTTGCCTGTAAATGGTGATGTGAATTTTCCTAAGCATTTCATGATACCCGTATTGATCATAATGCTTTTCATTGGATTGTTTCAAAACTCAGTGTGGGCTCAAAATTCTACCGTAGACATGCAAGAAGGCGATTCTGTAGGGGTCTATAAGGAACTCAAGGATTTGGAATGGGACTTAGAAGAAGTCATTACCATAACGCTAGCGAATAATCCTGAACTCAAGCGTGCCATGCTTTCTGTTGAGGATGCCGAAAAATTGGTCTTTATCGCATATTCAAATTTAGTTCCAGACATCTCGTCTTTTATGAATTACACACGCAATGTCGAGATACCTGTAAACTTTATACCCGAATCGGTATTTGATCCGAATGGAGACCCTAACAAACTAGTTCCGATTGCTTTTGGTACCGACAATAATTGGCAAGGTGGATTTACAGTGGAGCAGAATTTATTTCAGGGGCCTGCTTTGGTTGGGGTGAGTACAGCCACGATTTTCAGGGCGGTTCAAACCGAAAATTATCGTGCAACGACTCAGCAGGTGATTACTCAGGTGCGTCAAGCTTATTATAGCATATTGATAGCTCAAGAGATTATGCGGTTGCAAGAGGCTCAAATTGAACGACTAGAAGAGAATCTAGCCCAAAACAAAAAACGCGCGGAAGCTGGTTTATTGGATGAATACGATGTATTACGATTAGACGTTCAGTTGAGCAATCAGCGCCCATCACTAATTCAGGCTTCTTATGATGTTGCTGAAGCCAAGAGAAGGTTGGCACTGATCATGGGTATACCTGTTGAAGTAAATTTTGAGATAGAAGGTATGCTGAATCAATTTGATATTTATAGTTCATCAGCTGCCGTGCAAGCAAATATGGGCATTAAGAAAATTGATCGAATGACCGATTTGCCGGCTCAAAAATTGAGAAATAAATGGGGATTAGATGAATACAGAGGTGATCTCCGCTTACTCCAGGCTTCGTTAAATCTTAAGGACAAAGAGATTCAGGCAGAAAAAGCCCGATTCTTACCTGTTATTACGGCTAGTTACAACCTACAATGGTCAGCAGCAGAGCCCGATGAGCCAACATTCTTTGAGAATAATGCTCGATTCCAAACCATTGGTGTAAACGTAAGCATGCCCCTGTTTAACGGGTGGGAACGAATGGCAAACCTCCAACGTGTTAACATTTCGAAAAAAGATTTATTGGAGCAGCAACGTCAAGCAGAAGAAAATGCCAATCATGAAGTTCAAACCGCTGTAGAACAGCTGGACGAATCTTTTGAGATTGCCCAAGCACGAAAAGAAGCCATAGAGCAGGCAAAAATAGGTTATGAACGAGCCCAACTACGATTAGATAATGGCTTGGGTTCTACGCTTGAAGTGACAGAAGCTCTACTTCAAGTACGCGAAGCTGAACGTAATTATGCACAAACGGTTTTTACTTATTTAGTAGCCAAAGCTAATTATGACTTGGCCATTGGAAAAGTACCCTTTGTAGAATAGTAAGCTAAATCCTTGGCTACTTAAATTAATAGAATTCAATTATCAGATGTCTAAACTCACTCATAAATCGACCGAATTTCAAAATAACGCGCCCATGAATGCTCGTAACCATCCATTTAACAACATCATCAAAACACCCATGACACTTTTTTCATTAACCCATCTATCACGCGTATTTCTGCTCATGGTACTAAGCATTGGTTTGGCCAATTGTTCGAGCAATGATATGGAAACAAGTGAACCCGAAGAGCTCATTAAAACGGTTAATGTAGAAACCGAACAAGTGGTGCCTCAACCTTTCCAAAGTTTTTTACGGTTAGTGGGTTCAGTAGAAACTTCAGATGATGTGTTACTTTCGGCCGAGGTGAGTGGTAAAGTACTTAGACATGTGGTTAGCGAAGGTCAGAACGTGAGAAAAGGTCAAACTATATTACGTTTAGATGATGCCAAGCTTCGTCAAGAAGTAGCCCGCCTTGAAGCGGTTACTGCTCAATCCAAAACCACATGGGAACGCATTCAGAATCTATATGAAAATGAAAACATTGGTTCTGAAATCGATTATTTAAACGCTAAATATGCCTATGAGCAGAGCGCATCCGCCCTAAATTCCCTACGTATAGATTTAGAGAATACTGAAGTGATTGCGCCATTTGATGGGGTGGTAGAGACTATATTTGCGGAAGAAGGTGAAATGCTATCTCCAGGAATGGCCGCCATACGACTTATTGGATCCGAGCAATATGTAATAACGGCAGGCGTTCCTGCTCGGTATGCAAATGTCGTCGAGTTAGGGGATCAGGTAGACGTTTGGTTCGATACCCAGCTCCAAGACACCCTTTCGGGTCGAGTGGTTTATGTAGCGAATAGTATTGATCCTTCGAACCGAACCTTTAAAATTGATATTCAACTCCCCGCTGGTCAGTCATATTATAAGGTGGATATGATTGCCAATTTACGTTTGAATACCTTAAGTATGGAAGAGGTCATCGTGGTGAGCGAGGAGTTCGTATACTCAAAAAATGATGGCTATGTGATGTATGTGAAGGGCACCAATAATGAGGGTAAGGATATAGCTATTGAACGTGCTGTGGTATTAGGGCCGTCATTTAAAACCGAAGTGGTCATCACGAATGGGCTCAACATAGGAGATGAAATCATAACGATTGGGTCGGCATTTCTAAATGACGGGGTCCGTATCAATGTGGTTAATGCGAATACCAATATTCTTGCACTCGACTAATCGAAATTATATACACTATGACGACTTCAGACAACAGTACCGACAGAAAAGAATTTTGGTTATCGACTTTCGCCATCAATAACCGAATTAGTGTGTTAGTAATGGTGGCCTTAATTGCCATCATGGGTGCGGTATCCTATTTGACCATACCCAAAGAGTCCTTTCCAAATATTACCGTACCCAATATTTTTGTGACCACCATCTACCCGGGAGTATCCCCCGAGGATATGGAGAGCTTGGTAACTCGAAAATTAGAGGATGAATTAGGCAATATTTCGGAAATAAAAGAAATGACCTCTACCTCTTCAGAGGGGTATTCGAGTGTAGTATTGGAATTTGATACGGGCATTGATATTGAAGAGGCCTTACAAAAAGTGAGAGAAAAGGTAGATTTGGCAAAAGCTGAGCTTCCAGAAGATGCCGAAGAACCCCTAGTTCAGGAAGTTAACTTAAGTGAGTTCCCCATCATGCAAATCAACTTATCAGGGGATTACGATCTAGAAATTCTGAAAGACATTGCCGAGAATTTACAGGATAAAATCGAAGCCATACCCACGGTTTTAGGAGTTGATTTAACCGGTGGCTTAGAACGAGAAGTTCAGGTTGATGTGGATTTGGCAAAGCTCAAATATTATAACCTAAGTTTTGGTGACATTATCGGGGCCATTAGTTCTGAGAATGTGACGATTCCTGGTGGTGATATTTCGGTTGGAACGAAGAGCTTTCTGTTGCGTGTACCTGGGCAATACCAGGAAACTCAACCCATAGCCGATGTAGTTTTGAAGGTGAATGATGAGCAACCTATTTACCTCAGAGATATCGCTTCGGTTACTTTCGGTTTTAAAGAGCGAGAAACCTACTCTACCCTAGATGATTCTCCGGTGATTACTCTAGGGGTAAAAAAACGAACAGGTGAAAATATACTCGAAACCTATGATCAGGTGAGTGCTATACTTGAGGATGCCCTACCAACTTTACCTCCATCCACTACTTATAAGATCACAAATGATCAGAGTAAGGATGTGAACAATATGGTTAGCAGTCTTGAGAATAACATCATTTCGGGTCTTATGTTGGTTATTGGTGTTTTGTTGTTCTTCTTAGGTGTTCGTAATGCTTCTTTTGTGGGTATTTCCATTCCGCTATCCATGTTTCTTTCGTTTATCATTTTAAGTGCGCTTGGCATAACCATGAATATGATTGTGTTATTCTCCTTAATTCTCGCCTTGGGAATGTTGGTAGATAATGCCATTGTGGTGGTCGAGAATATATACAGATATTTAGAAGAGGGTTATGATAATTTTGAGGCGGCAAAAAAGGGTACGGGCGAAGTAGCGGGTCCGATCATTGCTGGAACGGCAACGACCCTAGCGGCTTTTGCGCCCATGATATTCTGGCCAGGAACCGTTGGAGAGTTCATGGGCTACTTACCTAAAACACTGATTATAACCTTGAGTAGTTCACTATTTATAGGCCTGATCATCAATCCAGTAATTTGTGCACTGTTTATGACCATCGATAATGATGAACAAAAAGCAGAACTAACCAAACGTGGGAAGCAAATCCTTTATGGTGTATTGGCTTTTGTACTACTTATACTACTTGCCGCTAATTTCGTGACGTGGACGATGCTTATCGTATTGGGTTTATTACTATGGTTATTGAACGCTTATGTATTGGAGCCGGTTGGTAAGTGGTGGCAGGGTGAAGGACTCAATGTAGTTATTCAAGTATACGAGAAATCATTGGTATGGGCATTGAACAATCGAGGCAAGACCGTAGGTATTGCAATTTTTGTTCTTATTATGAGTTTTGTAACCTTAGGTGTATTTAATCCGGGTACTGAATTTTTCCCTGAAAATATTCCACCACGAGATGTGTATGTTCAGATTGAAACTCCTGTAGGATCCGATGTAGAGTTTACCCGTTCTGTGGTTGAAAAGGTGGCTGAGCGAGTTAAAAATATTCCTCAAGCCAACGATATCAACACCATTTTGGCCGTGTCGGGTGCGGCTATTTCAAGTGATCCGAGTGGCGGCGGTGGTAATTCTACCCATAAAGGTACCGTGGCCATTAACTTTGTAGACTATGAGCTACGACAAGGTGATATTTTTGAAGCAATGGAGTATATGCGTAATGATTTGAATGGAATTATAGCGGGTGCTAAAATTACCGTTGAAAAACCGCAAGATGGCCCCCCCACAGGGCCTCCAATCAACTTGGAAATCTCGGGCCCCGATATGGATGAGTTAACTCGCATCTCCAATTCGGTTCTCAGTATTTTAGAAGCGGATTCCATTTTTGCGAAAATGGATGGCCTAGAAACAGATTTACCTGACTCCAGACCCGAAATACGCGTAGAGGTTGACCGAGAAAAAGCGGGACTATATGAGCTTAATACCAATATGATTGGTATGACCGTACGTCAAGCAATAAACGGCGTAGAAGCTTCTAAATTTCGGGATGGTAAGGAAGAATACGAAATTGTGGTTCGATTGGCTGAGGAGTACCGAGACGATTTAAGTACGCTATCCGATTTAACGGTATTTCATGAAGGAGTTCAGATACCTCTTTCGGAAGTTGCTAATTGGGAGATAAGCGATGGGTTTGGAGGTATTCGCCATAAAGAATCTGAGCGCGTGATTACTGTAAGTGCCGATGTACGTTCTGGCTATCAATCCAATGCGGTATTGGCGGAAGCCCAAGGTGTATTAACCCAATATCTTGAAGCACTACCTCCGGGATATACCTATGAGTGGACAGGGCAGCAACAAGAACAGGATGAGTCCTTTGAATTTTTAGGAAGAGCTTTCTTAATTGCCATTTTCCTGATCGCATTTATTTTGGTTTCTCAGTTCAATTCTATTGTGAAACCGATCATTATTTTAAGTTCGGTAGTGATGTCGACCGCAGGAGTCTTATATGGTTTGGTTACCTTTCAAATGGCCTTTGGACTCATGGCTTTCCTCGGACTCATTTCCTTAGCAGGGGTGGTCGTAAACAATGCCATCGTTCTCATTGATTACGTAGATATTCTCCGTATAAGAGATGGTATGGATTTACGCTCCGCATTAGTGCAGGCGGGTAAGGTGAGATTTCGTCCTGTAATTCTTACGGCGGTTACCACTACCTTAGGCCTTGTACCCTTGGCTATTGGGTTTAATTTCGACTTTATAACTTTAGTCAATAATCCCCTTCTATTCTTCACGCACTTAGGTGAGTATATCTATTGGGGTGGAGAACAGGCCGCATGGTGGGGACCTATGGCCATAGCGGTTATCGTGGGGCTTAGTTTTGCAACTTTCTTGACACTTATTCTAGTACCGGTATTATATAGTGTAATTGAACGTGCCAAAATGAGCTTGAACAGAATTTTCTTCGGATCAAAAACTACGTTGGATACGGAGAATTCGTAAGAGTATAGTTGATTATATTTCGTCCTAACTAACGACAGATAACATGTTACAACGGATTCAAACACTCTATCTAATGGCTGCCGTATTGCTCACGGCAGCTATGTTTTTCACGCCCTTGTTCCAACGAACCATGGAAAGTCCACAAGGATGGATTTGGATATCCATGATTTTTTGCGCGGGGTTTTCAGCAGCTCTGAGTATTTGGGCTATTATGTTGTACAGCCAGCGAAAAAAACAAATCAAGCTTATTCAAATAGGGATGATATTTCAGACCTTATTATTTGGATCGGGCTTAGGAATTGTATTCTCTCTAGGAGGTATTGGGCGTTACCTTTGGGATGAAGCGATTGGGGCAGGTTTACTTTTACTAGCCTTAGTTGCGATGTCGATGGCGGTTAGAGGAATAAAAAAAGACGAAGAGTTGGTCCGATCCATGGACCGAATTCGCTAGTCAAGCGAGTGAATACTCGAGTCAAGCCCATACTTCAATGACCAGTTCAGATCAACAAATTGAAACCTGGCGTGTATTTGTAATCATGGGGATAGGACTATCGGCTATTGGTTTTTCGCCAGTACTGGTCCGATTTGCAACCGATAGTTCACCTTTCTTACTCGCCACTATACGTACGTTTACCGCTTACCTCATTTTACTACCCTTCTATTATTGGAATCGTAAAAATCCTACACGGTCAAAGGTTAGTAGACGGGAGTTTTGGTGGATGGCCATTGCTGGCAGTAGCTTAGGGCTGCATTTAATTGCATGGATTAGTTCCATTTATTATACCTCTATTGCTTCGGCTTCGGTATTGGTCACCATCCATCCGATTCTTTTAATTCTGGTTGAAAGAAGCCTGTTCAAATATCGCTTTCCCTTGACCGTTTGGGCAGGAGTTCTAATTGCATTTTCAGGCTCGGTTATCTTGGGTATAAGCGATGGATCAGCGGATTCTATGTATCCAAATCCAATGCTTGGAAATGCCTTAGCAGCTTTAGCAGCGGTTATTTTTGCGGTCTATTTTTTAGTAGGAAATAAAATACGACAGGAGAAAAGTTGGATAGAATATGTGGTGCCTGTCTATGGCTGGGCAGCAGCTACCGCAGGTGGAGTATTACTCATCATACTTATGCTCTACGGAGCTGGAATAATCACAGAACCTTCTTCCATTTTTGTTAAGGGTATGGTGGATGAGCAATCTGGAGACTGGTTAACTTTAGTCCAGGTTATGACACCAAGTCTTTTACTAGTCGGAATAGGCTTAGCCTTAGGCCCTCAGATTATAGGTCACGGTAGCTTAAATTATTCCGTGAAATTTGTTTCCCCAACCTTATTATCGACCCTCATCTTATTTGAGCCTGTAATGTCTTCTGTGGTTGCTTACTTTTTATTTGGAGAGATTCCCTTGTTTTGGTCGATGGTAGGAATGGGTATAATCTTTATTGGAATTCTCTTAACCTGGTATCGAAGGGACCGATAAGTGGATAGAAAACAACATTTAAAATAATTTCGTATATTTATCAATGCCTTAGAACTAAACGAAGTAAAATCGTACCAAGGCAGTCATAAATGTCATCTATCTACCCCATATCGAGGTTTTTTAAACAGACCCTTTTTCTTGGCTTTGGTGTGTCTGTATTGATATCATGTGAGTCCGTTCAAGAACAAGAACTTGTGGCGAGTCAGGTAGAGGCATTGTATTCCGATCCAGTAGAACGAGATTGGGAAGATATCAAAGGGGATGGGGTAATTCGCATGATTACCCGTTATAGCTCGGGGAGTTATTTTCTCGATCATGGTATTCAAGCGGGCTTTGAATATGAAATGGTACAGAATTTTGCGCGAATACATGGACTAGCCGTCGAAGTGGTGATACCTGCTCCAAACCAATCGGCAATTGAACTACTACAGTTGGGCAAGGGTGATCTGATTGCAGATAATTACACTGTGAACAGTGAACGGGCAAAGTGGGTGCAATTCTCCAAACCCTACAACATTGTAGACCAGGTATTAGTAGTATCGTCAGAATTGGGATTTGTACCCAAGCAAATCAATGAAATCGTTGGCATTCCAATAACCATCCAGCAAAACAGTTCCTATTATCCCGTTTTAAAGCGTCTACAAGAAATGGGTTGGGACTTGGTCATTGACGAAATAGAAGAGGAGCAATCTACTGAAAGTATTTTAATGGATGTGGCCAATGGTTATGTATTGGCGACGGTAACCGACGATCATATACTACAGGCCTCTCAGCGATATATGAACGGTTTGGTGCAGGGCCCTATTTTAACCAGAGATGATCCTATCGCTTGGGCGGTGAGAAAAAATGCTCCTGAGCTGGAAGCACAGATCAATGGATATTTATCTCGCCATATGTGGACTGATGAGCAAGGTAATCCTAGGCGGAGCGAATTTTTAAACGTATTACGCAAGAAATATTTTCAAGGGAGTCGTCCCATTGCTGATTATTTTAAACCCCTTAATAATCAGGCTAATCTAGGCGCCCTGTCTCCATATGACAGTCTTATGCAAGAAGTGGGGGCTGAATACGGCTTAGACTGGGTTATGCTTACGGCAATTGCTGCTCAGGAATCTAAATTCGATCCACAAGTAGTTAGTTGGGCAGGTGCTGTAGGAATCATGCAGGTTATCCCAAGATTTTCTGAACACTCTTCGGATTCCTTATTAATTCCTGAAGTCAACATCCGAGAAGGGGCGAGAATTCTCTCCGAACACATAGAGCATTATGCCTATATGGATTCCTTAGAAAGTTGGTCTTTTGCTTTGGCCACCTATAACGCGGGCATGGGCCATGTAGCCGATGCTCGCCGCATTGCCATGGATCGTAACACCAATCCAAATAATTGGCTAGATGTTTCCCAAGCCTTCTTAAAACTTATGGATCCTACTTTCTATGAACAGGCCAGATATGGATATGCCCGAGGCATTGAAACGGTTCAATATGTTCAAAACATTCTGAATAGATACAATACTTATCAAGCAATTTTAGCTCTGAGCCAACAGGTAAACGACGAGCCTCGCGGAATTCTAGGATTTAATTCACTAGGTGGTAACCGTTAGTAGTTCATTTATTCC
>RFPJ01000036.1 GCA_009926145.1 Bacteroidota bacterium | reverse complement strand
CAGTAAAACGAGCTTCACTTCATAATGAGGAAGAAATTCAACGTAAGGATATTCGTATTGGAGACTTGGTTCTTGTTGAAAAAGCCGGGGAAATCATACCGCAGGTAGTTGAAGTGCTGCCCAATCAATTGGATCGAGGGCCTGAATTTCAGTTTCCAGAACACTGCCCAGCTTGCGGATCCAAACTCATTAAATACGAAGGTGAAGTCGCCTGGCGGTGCATTCAACTAAGCTGTCCACCCCAGATTCGTATAAAAATTAAACATTTTGCTTCTCGAGATGCGATGGATATTGAAGGCATGGGAGAATCTATGGTCGACCTTTTGGTGAGTGAAGGCCTCATTAAAAACTATGCCGATATCTATGAATTAACAAAAGAACATCTGCTACCCTTAGAACGGATGGCCGATAAAAGTGCCTCCAATCTGATTCAGAGTATTGAGAAAAGTAAGCAACAGAGTTTCGAACGCGTACTCTATGGTCTTGGCATTCGGTTTGTTGGCAAAACCGTTGCCAAGGATTTAGCAAAAGCATTTGGAAGCTTAGATCGTTTACAAGCGGCATCCCTAGAGCAGCTTTTAGAAGTAGATGCCATTGGTCCAAGAATAGCGGAATCCGTTATCGAGTTTTTTAAAAACCCTCGATACCAAGAAATCTTGGAATCCTTACAAAATCATGGCCTTCAGCTCGAAATGGTTCAAGCCGAAAAAGAATCTTCCAAGCTTGAGGGTAAAATATTTGTGTTAACGGCATCCCATGAGTTAGGAGTCCATTATGCACATTCACCCATTAGATACCGAAGACATCGGGTTGAAAACCCTTGAGAAACATCTTATTCGGACCGAAACCGAAAAGGAGTTGTTTATCGGCGTTCCTCGAGAACAATCTCCGGATGAAGGGCGAGTGAGCCTAAGCCCAGGTGGTGTACGCTTACTCACGGCCACTGGACATAAGGTTAAAATTCAGCAGGACGCTGGTCGAGACGCTAAGTTTAGTGACCAGGAATATCGAGAGGCCGGGGCAGAAATTGTAGAACTAGAAAAAGAAGTCTTTGAGCAGGCCGAGATTGTGTTAAAAGTAGCACCTCTTACCAGTGAGGAGTTGGAATGGGTTCAAAAAGGTCAAACCATTATTTCGGCTCTGCATCTAGGGTCTCAAAATGAGTCGTATTTTCAGTCCATGCTCGAAAAATCTACCACGGGTATCGCCTACGAATACATTAAGGGAGCCGATCAAGAATTTCCTCTGGTTCGCATGATGCATGAAATTACCGGGTCAATGGCCGTTCAAATTGCCGCTCATTATTTGGAGAGTAAGTCTGGAAAAGAGGCTGGTCAAGGCATCATGCTCGGGGGAATTTCTGGGGTGCCTCCTGCAACCGTCGCTATTTTAGGTGCTGGAATTACGGCAGAATATGCGGCGCGCACCGCCCTAGGCTACGGGGCCCAAGTGTTTGTGATGGATAATGATCTAACGGCCCTAAGAAGACTTGAAAATGCTTTGGACCGAAGAATCATTACTGCCGTTGCTAACGAGCAGTATTTAAGAAATGCACTCAAATTTGCCGATGTATTGATTGGCTCAGCATTCAAAGAAGGGGAAACCAGCTCGGTTTGGATTACAGAGGAAATGGTAAGCACTATGAAGGAAGGCAGCGTACTCGTTGATACGGTGATTGATCAAGGTGGTTGCATTGAAAGCTCACGAGCTACCACCCATTCCCAGCCCACCTTCTTAAAACATGGAGTAACCCATTATTGCGTTCCAAATATTCCATCAAAAGTGGCCAGAACCGGCACCTATGCCCTTAATAACGTGTTGGTTCCTTATGTACTAGCTATCGGTCAAAATGGAGGAATTCAAGAATGTCTGTGGCGAAATACCGATTTAAGGAACGGCACCTACACCTATAAAGGGCATCTGACCAAGCAATCTCTAGGTAAAGCCTACGGGATTCCTGTGAGAGAAATTGAAATGCTCATCGCTTCTCAGATTTAAAGACCATGAAATCGGAATTCTCAGAATCCAATTTTGTTCGCATCAGTTTTATCAACTGGGCTCTCACACTACCCCTGCTTATACTGTTTGCCTGGCCATACTACTACGCCGCTAGAGCTTTAGGCTTAGACCAAAGTTTCCGGTATATCGGAGCATTTATGTTTGCGATGCCCTTCTTACTCACCATTATTCATGGTCACGTTACCATGGCCCTTGGGTCCATACATCGCTATCGCTATTATGACTGGTTAGAAGAAAAACCCTATAGCTTTGGGCTTTTCTTTCATCCCGCACTCATTAAAACGCGATTTCGCATTGTATTTCTTATCGTGAGTCTACTTTTTTTACCCTTCGGTTATGCCTTAGGGCTATAGAAAGCTAGATAGGTTTTCCAGTTACAATGGCATCCACCACACTAGGATCCAGTAAAGTTGAGGTGTCTCCCAACTGATCTACTTCGTTGGATGCAACTTTTCTTAAAATACGACGCATTATTTTTCCAGAGCGTGTTTTGGGCAAGCCAGGTACAATCTGAATCTTGTCTGGTTTAGCAATGGTTCCAATAATTTTGGTTACCAAATCCAGTAATTCCTTCTTGAATGCAGCCTCATCACTCACCTCTCCATCACAAATCATGAAGGCATAAACCCCCTGACCTTTTATGTCATGAGGATATCCCACGATGGCGGTTTCTACCACTCTTGGATGTTCATCCAGAGCATTTTCAATTTCTGCGGTACCCAAACGGTGCCCCGACACATTTAAGACATCATCTACTCGTCCCGTGATACGATAATATCCGTCCTCGTCTCTTCGGCAGCCATCTCCTGTAAAATAGTAGCCCTTATAGGTAGATAAATAGGTTTGTTTATAACGCTCATGATCACCATATACCGTACGCGCTATGGAAGGCCAAGGATGTTTAATACACAAATTCCCTTCTACCCCATTACCTTCAATTTCTTGTCCATTTTCATCCATGAGTACCGGAAACACTCCAGGTAAAGGTAAGGTGGCAAAGCCGGGTTTGGTTGGGGTTACTCCGGCCAGAGGTGAAATAAGTATACCGCCTGTTTCCGTCTGCCACCACGTATCTACAATCGGGCATTGCTCATTTCCGACATGTTTATTGTACCAGTGCCAAGCCTCCTCGTTTATGGGTTCGCCTACACTTCCCAAGACCTTAAGTGAACTTAAATCGTATTTTTTAACAAAATCTAGGTCAAAAGACATAAGTGCTCGAATGGCTGTAGGCGCCGTATAGAAGTGAGTGACCTTATATTTTTCTACCACTTCCCAAAACCTACCGGCGTCAGGATAGGTGGGTGTTCCTTCAAAGATGATACCCGTCGTACCGGTGAATAAGGGCCCATAAATGATATAGCTATGCCCAGTAATCCAACCCGCATCTGCGGTACACCAATACACATCATCGGCACCTACTTGAAACACATTTCGGAAAGAGTATGAAGTGTAAACCATGTACCCTCCGCAGGTATGAACAACTCCCTTGGGTTTTCCGGTAGAACCTGAAGTGTACAGAATGAATAGCGGATCTTCGGCATCCATCTCTACGGCCTCATGATGACGAGAGGCATTTCGAATCAAATTATGCCACCAGTAATCTCGACCTTCCACCCAATCAATATCTCTATTGGTTCGCTGACAAACGATCACATTTTCTACACTTGGACTCGTCTTAAGTGCTTCATCCGAAATATCTTTCAATGGAACGTGTTTATCACCACGACGCAATCCGTCGTTGGTAATGAGCATTTTAGCTTCACAATCGTTAATACGTTCACTTAGAGATTGAGCAGAAAATCCAGCAAAAACAATCGAATGTACCGCCCCAATTCTAGCGCAAGCCAAAGCGGCAATGATCAGTTCGGGAGTCATGGCCATATAAATACATACCCTATCCCCTTTGGTAATGCCTTTACTCTCGAGCACATTTGAAAATCTACAAACATCTTCGTGAAGTTGCCGATAGGTTATGGTACGGCGAAAAGAATCCGGGTGATTGGGTTCAAAAATAAAAGCCGTTTTATTTCCAATCGTGTTTAAATGCCTATCTAATGCATTCTCAGTGATATTCAGTTTCCCACCTACAAACCATTTGATGTCTCCTTCTTCAAAGCTACCGGTCTGCACCTCATTCCATCGCTTTCGCCAATAAAATGTGCCTGCCTCATGATCCCAAAATCCAAGTCGATCTTGTTCACTTTTTTCAAAAGTTTGTTGATACTGTTCGTAAGATGTTATGTTTAACCACATAATGGAACGCTTTTAGAATAGTTTAATGTACTAGTTCATTGAATGCTATCCGACTATAGCATTTCTAAGGACTTCTATACTCTCAAAAATAATACTGCTCTGCAAGCGCTTTTATAGGTTTTTTCAAAAAATTAGATCACCTAAAAAAACTGCTCTTTTACTGTTATAAAACCCGTTTTAGGTACCGTGTCAAAAAACAATACCCGAACATACGAACAGGCCTTATCACAAGTAAGCGCGTGGTTTAGCCAAAAAGACTGGACGGTATTCGACTTTCAAAAAGAATGCTGGCAAGCCGTATCCCAAGGCCATGATGGTCTTTTGCATGCCCCTACCGGATCGGGAAAAACCCATGCATTATGGATGCCTCATATTCTACGTTGGCTTCAAAACCCCGAAGCTTCCGACCGTGGTCTCCAACTGGTATGGATAACCCCACTCAAGGCCTTGGCCAAAGACATGGAGCGACAGTTTCAGCAAACCGTCCAAGATTTCAACCTATCTATTCGGGTTGAACGTCGCACGGGCGATGTATCAGCATCCGTGAAAAAAAGACAACAAACACACATGCCCGAGGTGTTAATCACCACCCCTGAAAGTCTTCATGTGTTAATGGCTCAAAAAAAACACGAGCGTTATTTCAAAGGCTTACACACTATAGTGGTAGATGAATGGCATGAACTCATGGGTTCGAAACGCGGAACCCAAACCGAGCTATTTTTAGCCCGTGCTCGTTACTTACAACCCAAGGTTCAAACTTGGGGGAGCATCATGGCTCATTGGATCGAAAAGTGCGGAACTGGGTGGAGGAAAGCCTTCATGAACATCGGCTAAAGATTGTGGTTTGTACTTCTAGCTTAGACTTAGGAGTCGATTTTAGCCCTGTAGATACCGTTGTTCAAGTGGGTAGCCCCAAGGGTGTTGCCAGATTTATTCAGCGCGCCGGTCGTAGTGGACATCGTCCGGGCGCTACCAGTCTAATCTACTTCTTACCCACCCATGCCCTAGAATTACTGGAAGCCGAGGCACTTCGTTCGGCCATTCAAAAAGATGAAGTCGAACCACGCCAACCCATCATCAACCCCACGGATGTATTGATCCAATATCTGATGACCCGTGCTATTGGAGGTGGCTTTGACTACGAAAGCATCTATGCCGAACTGACCCAAAGTTTCGCTTATCGTCCACTTTCAGAAAAAAACCTGAGCAGCATCATTCAATTTTTATGCACAGGAGGCCCTGCACTCAAAGCCTATCCAGAATTTTCAAAACTTATCCTGGATCAAGATAACCTGTACCGTGTGCACGATCGAAGAATTGCTCGTAGACACCGCATGAATATTGGAACCATCACATCTGATGCTAATTTACAGGTAAAGTTTCTGAGTGGCGGTCGAATTGGTACCATAGAAGAATGGTTCATCAGTCAACTTAATGAGGGTGATCGATTTTGGTTTTCGGGCCGATGCCTTGAACTTATTAGGGTGGATAGAATGACGGTTTATGTGCGCCGAGCGGCGGCTTCAGGTTCTGCAAAAGTTCCAAGCTGGTTGGGTGGTCGCATGTCTCTTTCTTCCAATCTCTCGGAAGGGCTCAAAGAAACCATGTATCGGGCCATGGATTCCGATCATCGGTCCGAGGAACTCAGCTACCTCACCCCCATTCTCGAGGTCCAAAAGAAATGGTCTTTACTCCCTCAACCCAATCAACTGCTCATCGAAAAAAGCTTTTCCAGAGAAGGTTGTCATGTGTTCTTTTTTCCGTTTGAAGGGCGCTATGTACACGAAGGCATGTCTACACTAGTTGCACACAGAATTTCTAAGCTTGTACCCATCTCATTTACCATAGCCATGAATGACTATGGGTTTGAGTTACTTTCCGATCAGGACATTCCCATTGAAAAAGCGCTGGATAATAATCTATTCAGTACGGATCATTTGGTCAAAGACATTCAATCTAGTTTGAATAATTCTGAATTAGCCAAAAGGAGATTCCGAGAAATTGCACAAATTTCGGGGCTCGTTTTTCAGGGATTTCCGGGTGAAAGTAGAGCCACCCGACATCTTCAAATGTCTTCAAGCCTTTTTTTCGAAGTATTCCAGACGTATGAACCCGAACACCTACTCCTGCAACAAGCCATGGAAGAGGTACTCTTTTTCCAGTTTGATGAACTGAGATTACGTCAAGTACTCCAACGCATCCAAAATGGAACCATAGAATATCGCCAAACCAAACGATTCACTCCTTACGCTTTTCCTATCATGGTCGATCGTTTACGCGAAAAGATGAGCAGTGAAAAATTAATCGATCGTATTCGGAAAATGCAGGAACAACTCATCAAACATGTGTAGGTTCTCATCTTATGGATAAGGAAGTAAAGGGCACGAAAATCATTCAATTTCACGGCGAGGAGTTTGTGCTCTCATCTGATCGTGTACTCTACTACCCTTCCGAACATACACTCATACTCAGTGATATTCACTTAGGTAAGGCGGGACACTTTCGGAAAAATGGTATTCCTGTACCCATCCAAATCAACCAGGATAACCTAGATAGATTGAATTCCTGCATCCAAAAATTCAACCCGAAAAAGCTCATCTTTTTAGGTGATTTATTTCACAGTGAGTCAAATTCTGAATGGGATGATTTCAGAGATTGGCGTTCTGGTCATAGCGCGCGCTCAATGACCTTGGTATTGGGAAATCATGAGCTATATTCTGCTCAAAAATACGAAGGACTAGGCTTAGAGGTGGTAAATTGGTTAGATATCAACGGTCTAAGGCTTCAGCATGAGCCTGAGAACACACAAAGTAGGCCATTCAACGGCAATTCCAACCCGGCTTCGATTAGTGAAAGTTCCGCCTCGGCTTCGATTAGTGGACATCTTCATCCCGGGGTTAAATTAGCAGGTAAAGGAAGACAGTCTTTAATCTTGCCATGTTTTGCTCATTACTTACACCAATTAATTCTGCCTGCTTTTGGAACCTTTACGGGCTTACATTTGATTACCTTAAAAGAGGCAGAGCAACTTTATGCCATAGCCGAAGACGAACTCATAGCCTTAAAGTGAACCCATATTTCTATGCCAAAACTCTTCTTAAAAGCAGCGAATGAACCGTGGATATTTAGCATCTTTGGGTTTTTTGGTTGTCTCTTATGGTTTCCGATGATTGTTTCTGCTCAACAAGCAGATATTTTCTCTCATGCTCAGGCTCTTCCAGATAACCCACTGGTGTTGCAGGCACAATCTATTCATCTTCAACAACGGGGTATGATACTGCTAGGCAGTTGGGCTGGATTAAATATTCTTACTGGCAGTATGGGTACGTTCAAGGCTGAGGGCAGCAGAATGTATTTTCATCAAATGAATGCGGCTTGGAATGTGGTAAATGCAGGAATTGCATTTTTAGGATATCGTGGTACCCTTAAAAATCAGTTCACGGATAGTTCAGATATTTTAACAGCCATGCATCAATTCGATCAAATACTTCTGATTAATGCAGGTCTGGATATACTTTATATTTCTGGTGGAATTTGGCTGGCCTATCGCGGCTTAAAACAATCTAATGATCGATGGAAAGGATACGGTCAGTCGATTATTCTACAGGGAAGCTTCTTATTAGCATTTGACCTGTTCTTACATTCTATTCATCAGCCCCTAACGAAATCTTTGGCTGGATTAGAAACCAATTATTTTAGCTTTCATCTCACAACCCTACCCACAACTAACTTCGCTATGATGACAGAGCTAAGCAATCACCTACTGCCCATCTTTCAACTTAGTGTAGCATTCTAAAATTACGATGTTGAGAAGCGTAAAAAACAGTCTTTTAACGCCTGAATAATTCTACTTTTTCGTGTGCGAATATTGGCATAACTGATGTTAAACATTCTTGTTAATTCCTCCGGAGAGGCCTCTGGTTGGAGTAACAAAAACTGTATGAGCTTTTTGTTGGATTCGTTAAGCTTTTCTATGCATTTTTCCAGAATTCGTTGTCGATCTTCTTCTATTAAATGAGCTAAAGGGCTAGAGTCGGTGGGTAATTCTTCAATTTCTACATCTGAATGTTGAAGAATTCGCTTTTTTTCCTTCTTTAAGTACGCATAATACTCATTTTTACAACTGGTCATGCAGTAGGCCAACAAACTACGAGCATCCTTTATCGATTGGGATTGCATTTTTTTTATTACTCGGTGCATAGCTTCTTGAACCAAATCTGGAGCTAAATCTTTAGAGCATTTATGCACCACCATCAGATACATTTCCAATCGATTGAATAATTGGGAGAGAAGTTCATTAACTCGTTGATCATCTGATGTCTGGTAGGCAAGTATCAGCTCAGAAAAATCATCTCGATTCTTTTTCACGCGACCCTTAATGCTCGTTAACTCTGATTTATTAATTCTTAAATACGAAAAACGCGATGAATTTATCGCCTGTAACCATGTATTAGAGTATGAAAATACAAATTCTAAGGGGATCTAAAAATAATTGTAACAAATTGATTCATTTGGAATCCTTACTATTAAATACACACAATAAATAACACACATAATAAAACATTAGGGATCATACACATGAAAACTCTCAGAAACATTGCATTCATTTTTACTTTAACACTTGTAGCATTCGCTTGTGCACCCGTACAAACAAGCACTGAAATTACTGCAGAGGCAACAACAACCGAACAGGAGATCCTCTTACCAACGCAAGAAACAGAATTTGACATTATCTACAGACCCATTGTTCATAGACCAGATTGGTAAATTCGCCATATTTAAATGGCAAATAACATGAAAGTTTCATAGGGTTACACAACTTCTTAACTTTCAGTCCTAAGGGCTTCAGATCTCTGATTTGAAGCCCTTTTTCTATTGGGAATTCGATCTACTGTATAGTATTTTAAATTGGTTTAAACACTACACAATAGCTACTCAGCAATCAGATGATACCAATTGGTATACTAAGAGCGAGTAGAAGAAAATTATGATTAGGGTACTATATCTAGGGTTATTACTAACGATTAGTTTGAGATTTGATGGGATAAAAGCCCAATCAGGTTCTACTGATGTAATGAATTGGGTTCATGACCATGAATCCCTTCGTTCTAATAAAAGCTCCGATAGTCTTTCCCAGTACTACTATTCATTAAGTATTGAAGAGCAATCACTCTTATATGCTTATTTATCGCTCATCAATGAAACGGACGATAATCAGCGAACTAACTACCATAAAAGCTATATAGCAAATGATGTTTTCGGAATGATAGATCAAGCTCAAAGAGCATCCGTTCGTTCCTTATTGGATCTATTTGCATACCCAAAAGCAAGCTCTAATTTACTCGATGAGCTTCCATCCAATCTACTTCCTATTATCAGTTATGAATTAATTATCAGTCAAAGGCTTGATGCATACATCGAGAATGACTACAGAGATGAATTTTTTGAGGAACTACGAAGCCTTTACAATAACCTAAGTGAGCTCATCAAACAGACGGCATCCAAGTCAGTTGTTGATGCAGTGAACCAAAATTTTAATCTGCAAAAATTAAATCGCGAACTGCTACTGTATTCTATTCTTTGGTACGACTACAACTCAGCCAATTATTCATCTCTACTTCAAGGGTATAATCGACATGGCCGCCTAGAAATGCTGCCCAAAACAGAAGATAAAGCAAAAATATTAATGGCTATTGCGTATACACAGTTTAGCGCAGGCCTTTATTCTGAAGTACTTAGATTGCTAGAGTATGAACTACTAGAATTAAGCGAATTACTGGATATGGATTCCATACGCTTCGATACTCAAAATTTGTACGGGGTTAGTCTTAACCAAATTGGAAAATACACATCTGCGGAGCAGCTTTTTCAACAATTATTGCTCTTGGATTTATCTGAAGCCCAGCTTTCCCAACTCTACAATAATTTGGGTTTATCACTGCTCTATCAAGGCAAACAGTTCGAATATCAAAAGGTTATGAATAAAGCTTATGAACTTGCCGAACAAAGCAAGAATGCGCTTGATATGCTCATCATAAGTGAGAACCTTTTCCTACAAAATATTCAATATGGAAATATTCTCGGTGCCGAAGATTATTTACTTCAAGCCGAAAAAGTAGCCACTGAACTAGGTAGCAACTCTGACCTTGCCAATATAGCGTATCTAAAAGCTATCAAACTCTGGGACTACGAAAAAAATAAAAGGGAGGCCGTAGATCTACTAGACCACGCCATAGACTATAAAGCATCTGAAAACGTCATGTATGAACTTAAGAAAGTGGCTTTAGAGCGAGATGATATTCAACTACTTTTTGACGCTAATGTTTTTCTTGGTGAAGTAGCTCTAGAACAAAATAAAACAACAGATATTCCATTTCTGTTAAATGAGTTAGATGAGTTTGAGACAAAAAACCTGCGATTTAGCACCTTTATTCGCTATCAAAGTCTAAAAAATGAATGGGCATTTGAACAGGGATTTGATGAACTGGCCATAAACAATATGCAGGATTTAGTGGAAGAACTAATAGCCCGAATTCAACTAACGAATCATCGAGAGTCAGGATTTTGGTTACAGATAAAGGCCTATGGTCGGGCCTTTTCAGTACTTAATACGTTCTACTTGAAACAGGAAGAACTAGAACAATCACTGCTTCTAATGGATCGTATTAAGAATCTAAACCAAATTGTACTTGGGGCTTCCGAACTATCATTAACCCAACAGCTAAACGAACAAGAAGCTGCAAGAGAACAATACTTAAGAGAAATTACTCAAAGCTTACGAAGCCAATACATTCAAGAAAAAAATCCTAATGAAAGGACCTTAATTCGTTCTAGATTAAATCAATTTGAATCCGAACGAACTCAACTCTTAAACAGCATAGAAGAAAAACTAGAAATCGATAACCTAACAACGAG
>RFPJ01000035.1 GCA_009926145.1 Bacteroidota bacterium | reverse complement strand
TTGTGAAAACCCCACTCATACCTGAAGCGAAAGAAACCCCCGCCTCGGCATCTTCAAGCTTGCAAAGTTTTTGGACGAGTTCTTCATTATTTGGATTAGACAGCCTTGTATAGATATTATGTTGCTTTTCTTCCGCAAATGAAGCCCTCATGTCTTCTGCATCTTCGAAAATAAAGCTAGAACTAAGATATATGGGATTACTATGTTCGAAGTGCTCAGATCTTTTGATCTGTGTTCGGATAGATTCCGTTTCTGGGTGAAATTTTTTAGTCATGAGTAGGGATGAGTGAGCTTGATTCTCTTAGTAATCTTTATGATGAAGAATGAGTATTAGAGATACAAAAAGGTGAGTTGAGCACTATTTGGATAGTTAGATAGTGTATTTAAAAGATAAAAGTCCTTGGTTTGATTAGCAATGTAAGGAGTATTAGTTCATACACTCATAAAGGGTATAAACACAGAGAGAATTATGAGCTAACACATGATTACTAGATTAAGGTGCATACGGCATTGTATGGTTGGAATACTCGTATTGATTTGGTTAAGTACTCCAATTAATGCCCAAATAATTAGTCAATATATAGAGACAGAATCAGGAACAAGTCCCAAAGGTATAGAGATATGGAATAATACGGACAACGTATTAGATTTTAGTCTCTTTCCGCTTCGGGTTCTAAAAGGTACCAATGGCGGGGCCTTACGTCTAGATTTTGAGTTAAATGAAGGCACTTTAGCTCCAACGGAAGTAATTGTAATAGGAACTTCGGATATGCAGTTAAGTACCGAGTGGAACGAGGCCCCATTTTATCAAGAGAACTTTACGTTCAATGGAGATGATGCGCTAGCCATAACCTATGGGGACTCCATAACCGATAGATTCGGCCTCGAAGGCTCAGATCCCGGAATACATTGGTCGTCATCAGGTGTATCGACTAGTAACAGTAACATAGCTTTAAAATTTGGAATATTAAATGGGGATGAGTCTGGGTGGATTGATCCCAGTTTGCGTTTTCAAACACTTTCAGTACAGCCTAATCAAGATGTTCAGCAATCAATTTTAGAGGGTTTAGGAATTCCTCCTTTTAGCGCTAAAATACTTCCCGATGAAGAGGGGTGGAAGTTACTATCCATGCCCAACAAAGAATCTCGACTTTCTGATATATCAGATGATATTTTGATTCAAGGAGTTCCAGGTAGCGAATACCCAAATAGTACAGCAAACATATATCTATTCGATGAACAAGGAGAATGGAGGGTTCCCACACATATAGACTCTTTGATTCCTGAAGGTCTCGGTATAGCCTTGTACCAATTTAATAGTGCTTCAAGTGGTTCTACAAATGTACAACCAATCTTAGATGTCAGTGGATTCGAAAATATTCAAAATGTCCAAGTCCCTTTACATAGGGGAGCTCCTAATCGCTTTACATTGGTAGGTAATCCATACCCAAGTTTTTTTGATCTCCAATACTTATCAGTAAATGATGGGGCTATTCAGAATACAGTTGTAACCTGGGATCCAGTACTAAAATTATATGAGTTAAAAAACATAACGGAGGGTTTTTGGGTGGCTCCATGGGAAGCTTTTTGGGTTGAAACATCAGATGGATTGGTCGACAGCTTGCTATTTCCCGCAATAGGAAAACAGACGGGTTTATTCCCAAACCAACAAACTACAGTGAAATCTGTAGGAAAGGCCGGAATACATTTTAGTCTAAGTACGGATGAAGTTATCGATAGGGCTTTATCACTAGTATTTCATGAGGAAGCAGCAATGGGGTGGGATACCTTTGATGCGACAAAATTATTACCAATGAATACATCACAAGGATTTATGGCATTTTGGAATAATGAGCATATGCATTCAGTGGTTGCATTACCTCATCAACTCTCGGCAATCACTTATTTGCCATTAGAAATAAAGGTATTTGATAGATCTAAAGAGTTCAAATTATCCTGGGAAGGCACAGAAACGTTACATGAATACACAAGGATTTTGTTGCACGATAGTAGAGACTCCTCTCATATATCTATACGTGATCAAGATTCTATCACTTTTAAATTAGATTCCTTATCACAAGAAACAAGGCATCGATTTAGCCTTTCAATCCATCCTCATGACGCAAGTAAAATTACTCAAAATGAAGAAACCTCACTTACTTCAGGCTTTCATCTAGACCAAAATTACCCCAACCCATTCAATCCGGAAACAACCATTCGGTATTCAATTTCTCAATCATCTTATGTAAAAATAGAAGTGTATAACACAAAGGGACAACGTGTTGCAACACTTCAGGATTCAAAACAACAAATAGGATCTCATCAAATCCAATGGAATGCTACAGGGTTCGCATCAGGAATCTATATCCTGCGATTAACTACTAATGAAGGGGTTCAATCAAAAAAAATGCTGCTTATAAAGTAGTCTAAATCAAGAGAGGTAATGAAAAAATATTATATAATGAGCGTTAAAATTCTGTTAACTATCGGCCTATTTACATTGCTGTCGATGATTGTTGTCGGTCAGCCAAGTTTTCCGGCCACACCGGACCCGGCTCCAATAGGTGGGGGCATGGGTTTATTGGCACTTGCTGGAGGCGCATATGCATATAAGAAATTAAAACCCCCTAGAGATGAATAGCGTAAAAGATACTACCACAAAAAAAAGAACCACTCTGTCGAAGTGGTTCTTTTGAAAATTAGGGTCTAATATTTATTGTCTTTAAAAAGATATCTACCGGTCAAAGTTAGCTATCAAGGGTCTATTGTATAACTCTAAATTGCGTTAGTGATTTAGTTATCGGAACAATCAGAAACAAACTTAAGCGTTCGCAAAAAAATTTTTTTGAGCAACTGATTTCTTGTATAATCCATGGACGGATTACCGGTATATAGCGGGCCAATTGCCAAACAAATGGTTCAATATTTTGCCTACAAGCATGCCCAAAATTTAATTTTTGCATAGAAGGAACACCCCATGAAAAAACAAATCTCACTATTATCCTTACTCATACTAGGAACATTACTTTTTACCCTTCCTATGAGTCTAAAGGCTCAGGACAATAATGGCCAGCAGTCGGCCGATGAGTCCGATCAAAAGTGGGCAATCGCACTTCATGGAGGAGCAGGTTATGTATCACCCAATATGCCAGAGGAACGAAAGGCTGCGTACATGGCGGCGCTTGATTCTGCCCTGGCGATAGGGGTTGAAATTTTAGAACAAGGGGGCTCATCGCTAGATGCTGTTGAACAAACGGTACGATTTCTAGAAGACAACCCATTATTTAACGCGGGAAGAGGAGCCGTATTTACCAGTGAAGGCAAAAATGAATTGGATGCCGCTATTATGGACGGCTCACAGATGAATGCGGGGGCTGCTACAGGTTTAACGACCGTAAAACATCCTATTTCATTGGCTAGAATTATCATGGAAGAATCTCGACATATTCTTTTCGCTGGAGATGGCGCTGAGCAGTACGCAGACCAAACAACGGTAGAACGCGTAGATCCTGATTATTTTAAAGTGCCTGCACGCTATGAAGCCTGGAAGCGAGCCAACGAATCTCAAGGATACTTGGAATCTCAACCAAATAATGCATGGAAGATGGGTACGGTCGGCTGTGTAGCGGTCGACAAAACGGGGCGTTTGGTTGCGGGTACATCAACGGGTGGGATGACCAATAAACGATATGGTAGAGTTGGGGACGTTCCTATTATAGGCTCTGGAACTTACGCCGATGAACAGGTTGCCGTATCAGCTACGGGATGGGGAGAGCGTATTATGCTAAATGTTTCGGCGCATCGATTGGCCAGCCATATTCGTTACACAGGAGCAAGTCTTCAGGAGTCGATGAATCACTTAGTATATGAAATCCTAAACGAGGGTGAGGCGGGCTTTATAGCCGTCGATCGACAGGGTAATATTTCTATGGAAACGAACACGGGTTCTATGTTTCGGGCTTCTCAGAGTGAGGGGGGAGAAAAAACAGTCGCCATCTGGAAATAGATTTGTTCTGGCTAGCTTAAGTGTACTTAGAAATTGATTGTACGGATATACTTATAGAAAGAGGTTTTCAACATATAAGGATACTACTTTAGAAGAATCATTTTCCGTGTTTTTGAAAAGTTACTGCTCTTTATCTGGTAATAATATATTCCACTAGATAAATGTGAGCCATTAAAAGTCACAGAATAAGTACCAGGATTTTGTGGCTTATCTACTAGAGTAAAAATTTTCTGTCCCAAACTGTTAAATATACTCAGTTGAATATGACTACGTTCAGAAATGGTGTAATATAATTGAGTACTTGGATTAAAGGGATTGGGATAGTTTTGGTATAAAATGAAATCAGATGGATATGAGGGCCACTCATTTGTTGTAGTGGTTGAATAGTCAAAAGAAAAAAACTCATTACTATCGATATTACCATCTTTATTACCATTGGGTAATTGATTAATCAAAACCCCTCCATCTTGTGACTCATACTCAGAAACATTGAGGTAGAGTGTTTTTGGGATTATGCCAAATTCTTTTTCAATGTTGATTACACCCTCTAAATAAGACCCAGCCGAACTTTGTAGATATTCAGAATTTCTAGACCAAGTTTGATAATTGTTACTTTGCTCATTTGCTAGATAATGAGACCATCGAAATACTTGGCCAGCTTTGGCCCAAGGGCTAGATATTAAATTACTAAGAGTATCGGTAATAAATATAAACTTGTCGTAATTGCTTTTGGCTGCAGACTCAGTAGCAACATATAAATAGGGCGTTTTCCACGAAATAAATAATTCAAGATCTTCATTCGAAGACACCAATTTTGCATCACTATCAAGATCCCCATCTAGCATAAAAGGGCTGATAGTCTGTGATGAAGTATCTTGATTATCAAAATTAATTATGTAATCATTGCCCTTATTATTGTCCCAAGTATCATTTTCATAGTGAATGACAAATGCTAAACGATCTACTTTTTGTTCCTTTGAATTTAAAGGACCAATTGAAATATTTAATACACTCGAGTCTTGATTGAAGTTAAAAGGACTTTCTACAGCCGGGCCTATGTTATTAAAAAGAATGGTATGTTCTGGCCAATAAATGGTATTTGGTGTATTCCAATTAGAACCATTATTGTTTACACCCCAATGCAGATTTGCAAATAGACTGGTATTATTTAAGGCTATTGTGATGGTATCATTTCTAGTAGGATTTTCAGGATAAATGCTTAAGGTAGTAGAATTAGAGCCAGAGTTATTAACTCCTTCATTATTTGATTCTCCAACCCATACATACTGGATGATTGATTTAGAAATATTATTATAGTTATCAATCCCCTCTACATAATACTCAATATATGTATTGTTGTAATCTGAGATGGTTGCCGAATATTCTTTTGCTTTAGCAATGGGATTTATATTTGATTTAGGTGGAATGTCTTTCTCATCCATACTTAATGTTTGCCATGATGATAATTCTGGTGTTGAAATTGGATAAATCATACTCCGATCATCGAAATTTGTACCAATAACTCGATACTTCAAGGTTATAGTTTTAAGACCAGACACATCAAACGCATAGGTCCAAACTGTAAAATTAGATGGTTGTATAGTCCCCCATTCCATACCTCCAGGATTATAGGGCTCTCTTTGAGGTTTAAATATAGTAGGAGGTACGATATCATTATTATCTGAATCTACTATAACTGAATTTGCTTTTTCGATAGCTATATTACTAGCAGTTGTTGGATGGGTATCCCAGATTCCATCGATTGAGTTATCCCAGTACCAATAATCACTTGCCTGCGCGTTTAATAATAGTTGTTTAGATTCTAGAACATTAGAATGGTTGGGGTCAATACTACTAGCTTGTTGCACATAATTATTAGCTGCAGTTACTACGGCCCAGCTGTTTCTATCAGGGCTATATCCACTTTGATCAGGATCTCCCAGCCATTTTTTAAATTCAGGGTCACCATTGTCTGCGCCGGCCCAACTTCCACTTTCAACATGTATAACATCGTTTTCTTTTGGCGGAAACTGGTCTAGATAATCCTGAATGGTAGTAGGTACAAAACGATTAGGGTTGTCCTTAGCCCAGTTTATAAATGATTGAAAATTACTATTATAATATGACTCTGAACCCCCGCCATAATTGTCTCCATCGTGGTGAAGAACAATTAATATTGGATGGTCAGGATCGGTATTATAAGATTCAATTTGGCTCATGACTTGTTCATACTGTAGTGCGCCAAATCCACCGCGTCCATCTTCATTACCTAAATATCTATCAGTCGGTACAGCAATAATTTTAGATTTCTTTCCTGATTGTGGATCAGTGTATTCAACATAATGAGGAAGGTGAGCCCACTGTGCAGAAACTTTTGTAGGAGCCCATACGTTTTTTAATTGTACCCAATCATTTGGATTGGGATTGCGTAAATCTGCTTTGTTCGGTTCAATTAAATTACCATTGGTGGTGTATGGGTAGTTTTGACTAGCACGTTCAAAATGAATATTGTCCACTAGCACCCATTCAACGCCTTCATCTTGCAGTGCGGGAATCATATCAACTGAAAAAGCATTTTCTGGTGGAAACAATCCTTTCGAATAGTCTACACCAAATGTATTGTGCATAATGGTTTTATGCTTCTGTATTTGAGCTCTAATGTCCTCGTAAGAAAGTAGACCCATGAGAGGATGATAGTATCCAAAACCAATTAGATCTATTCTTGAATTACCTAATAGTGTTTTTTGATGAGCGGCATTTTTCCAATAAGAAGTCCAATTACTAAAGTTGCTATTCCCAATAGATTCTAATTGATTTAAATTTTCTATTAGTGTACCAGAAAAACTTACCGATGCACCAACATGTTCTAAACCTGCATCTATACCTTTTTGGATGGCGGTTGATGGCCAGTTTGTATATGGCCCAATTCTTTGATTATGTATATCAAAAATCGAGTATGGATAGTAATTTTTTAACTGCGTCTCTATGATATTTTCACCTGGCCAATATATAGGCTGATGCATATGCCATAAAAATGCGATATAGATAGGTGGGTTTGATTTAGGCTCATTACTAGACTTTAGTTTTTGCCCATATAGTGGATAATTAATAAAGTAGATCAATACTATTACTAATATTTGTTTCATATAGGGAATTTAGGCGATTACGTCTATGTAATGTGATTTTTTGTCTAGTAAAAAAAAAGCCACTCTGATTGAGGGGCTTTTTTAAAAAAATTATTGAAGAAATAAATGTTATTCAGGCCCTAGTTCTTCCTCTCCTTTTTTCTTTTCCTTAAGCTTTTTGTATGCATAAGCCCCACCAGCGGCGGCTAATAATCCTAGCCCTCCATCAATGGGTGCCTGATTAGGGTCTAGTGGAAGTGCAGGTTGCGCAAATATAACCTCATTAGTAAGAAAAAAGATAAGTGTTAGGAGAAATGTAAATAATCTCATGTCTGTATTTATTTAATTAATGTCATTTTTTTGGTAACAGACTCATTAGCTGTTTCTAATTTATAATAATATATCCCAGATGCCATTTCTGAGGCATTCCATTGTACACTATATTTGCCAGCTTGTTGGTATGAATTAACCAAAATTTCTACTTCATGCCCTATTAAATTATATACTTTAAGTTGAACGGGTCCATCTTTTGGAATACTGTATTTTATACTGGTATTGGGATTAAAGGGGTTTGGATAGTTCTGATAAAGTGAAAAGCTATTTTCAGTTACATCATTTAATTCATTAGTTACTGACTCTACAGGGCTCACTAATAAAGTAAAGCGAGACGAGTTGTAAGCTTTTGCTTTAATTGGTTCAGGAAGAATATTTTTTGGATCAGTAATCTTTGCTGCAGTGCCTTTATTTAATTCAAATGAATATGTAAAAGATTCATCTATGGTAGAACTGAATCCTGTTTGATTATCAGTAAAGATTATTTCGGTATTTGGTGGAAGTTGACCCCTCGAAAACTCTAGAGAATAAAAGCCATCTTCAGTAGAACTTATCTCTAAAGGAACTAGGTAACTATCACTTGGAATTGAAAGATGTGCAATGTCAAGTAAATGGTCATTTTTCAATATAGCAAGTTGAGCATAATTGGATGATAATGGTTGAAGTTCTACAGCGTCCCCCATTACTTTATGCTCAAATGAGCCCGCATCACTAAACGCTATCCATGTTGAATTGCTAAGATTTTTCCCTTGTAATTCAAGTCGGAATGCAACCGGGGTGGTTGTGATTTTTCCGCGAAAACTACCTCCTGATGTTTTCGCTGCCGCCGGAAAGGAAACACTTGGACTTGATGGTTCAGAATCGGTTTGAACAAAAAAGCCTTGGAAAGGTGCTATCAATCCACCGGTTAAGTCACCTATAGTACCATTCCATGATACCCAAGCGCTTGAATCAGGATTATATACATATGCTACATCGGTGATTTTATTGGTAGTTAGATTATCAAAATCTATGGTACTCGCGAAAGGATTACCAAGTAGAGTCCACCCATCTGCACTCGAATTAATGGTTGGGCTCGTACCAGTTGCATTTTCAGAACCAGTAACGCTGAGTGTTTTTGGGAAGGTGGTTGAACCGCTTGATCCCGTATAATCATCATCTTGAAATACGTACACTAAAAAACCACTGCCCGCACTTATGGTTTCATTTAAATTTGTAACAGCTCCCCAAGCCGTGCTATTCCACAAATACACATTTGGCGCAGGATCATCTGTTCCATCATATGCGTCTGAATTAGGTATACCCTGTGTCCAGATAGGCTCAAGTAAGGCTTCATAGGTTGTGGTACTAGGAGACGTTAGGAGTCTCCAACCAGCACTACCAGTTAAGGTAGCAGATGTAGAGCTTCTCGTAATTTCAAAATTATTGAAGTATATGTTTCGATTGCCACTGCCATCATTTTGATCACCAGAATAGATTTTTAGAGCGTCAATGGCATCACTACTACTGATCGTGATATCATATGGGTCCCCTCCACTTCTGGACGTCATTGTAAAGGAATATTCGCTGCCACTTGTTCTTGAGACGGTGACGGTCATGGCATTAGTACCATAGTTGGTGTTTGCATCTACACCACCGGCTGTAATGGTAGAAGACCCGCCATTGTTGACATTGAAGACGGAGGAGCTACCTGCCATCAGGTCAAACCCTTTGTTTCCAGCATTGGCATCCCAGTTCATGGCCCAGTCAAATGTAAATATATCGCCTACGGCCATTGCTTGCGAAAAAGGCCTTGTTGCATTCACGTAGTTATCCCCTGAACCCGTAGAATAGAAAGCCCAAGCGTTTGAACCGATGGTGGCCGTATTCATACCATCACTGCCTGGACTGCCCGTGAAGGTACCAGTACTAGAACCATATGTTATACTCCATGCCCCAAACCCAGACCCACCATTAGAGCCGTCCCCAAATCCCCCGCCATAGTTGGTGTTTGCATCATCGGACGCAATCGTAACAATCGTAAATTGTGAGTAAAGATTTTGTGTTATAGTGAAACATAGCAGAGTTATACTGATTAGCTGGAAGTATAATAGAGATTTTGAATAATTTGAAACCATAATACATTGAGGGCTTGGTTGATTTTGTAAGCGCTTTCATTAAAAAAAAAATTTGCTTGATAAAAAGCAATAACACCTCATATTTTTTTTAAAGGAATTATAATATTTCTAAACTCTTGAACTGTAATTATTTTTGGGAATCTCACAGTCAGTTAATTACGCTGAAATAGTTTAATTGGGTTTGAAATAGTGTTTAAAAAAACGCCAATACAATTTATGATATAGTGTATGTATACTATAAGTAAACAAGACTACAATAGATAATCGGCTAACAACTATTGGTAAATTGAAACTAATCGAGTCCTTGTTGAAATCGATCGCGCAACTCTTGTACGTATACGCCTATATCATTGCGTAATTCGAAAAAACGCTCGTTAAAATCGAGATACTCCGTCTTCTTAAAAAGACGAGATCCTTTTAAGTGGCTCATTCGCTTCAACCCGTTATTTGCATAGTAAAGTGCTCGCTTGGTGTACGCAATATTGGCTCCCATGTACTCGTGCTCGAATCCAAATGAATAGCCCCCAGCTAATTTAGCACCAATCTTAAGGGTTTCGTCTACAAAATCGTCAATTTCGGGTCGATGGTATTTACGATTTACGCGCATTGCCCATCGAAGAATATCAACCGCCAAATTTTTGGAGCGAGAATAAATACGCAAGTTATCGAGGCTTCCGTAATCGGAGTATGCAAAATCTTCACTTAAGGCCTTCCACTCTTCGCCTTCCTCAAAACCAGACTCTTCCTCTATGAATTCATCATGAGAATGGTAGGGAAATTCGTCATCATCGTCATCAAAATCATCGTCTTCCTCCCAGTCTTCATCGTCTGGAAAATAGGCCTCATCTAGGAGTAATTCTTCTTCAACATACGCCTCGAAAGCATCGTCTTCACTAAGACTCTCTTCAAGAAGGGTAATCCAACGAGGGGTAGTACCGCCTTTTGGATCAGCTGTAATGAACTTACGTAATTGATCGCTTTTCTTTTCTACTTCAGAAATGTGCGCGTCCCACTGATGTTCGTCCCAGAGTTCATCACCGGAATTACTGAATTGCATATAGCGTGAGCAAGGTTTTAGGGTTGGTTTAGCATAAAAACAAAAATTCACAGCCCTTAATCAAGGGCAAGTGGAAAAATACGCTATTTTGTGGATAAACGGATGAAAAATCCTTACAAACGTTTTAAAACTTCTACGACTACCCGGGTGAGCTGGGGTTCAGCCATAGCGGCAGCCTCTAGCACGTCATCTAAACTTACTGGTTGAAGTGAATCGGGAAAACACTCGTCCGTAATCACCGAAATACCCAACACTTCCATGCTCATATGAACGGCCGCAATGACCTCTGGAACCGTTGACATGCCCACTACATCGGCGCCTAGCTGTCGCATATACCTATATTCTGCTTTGGTTTCAAGCATAGGGCCAGAAACAGCCAAATAGACCCCTTGGTGCATTTTTATACCCAAATCCAGAGCGGATTGTTCGGCGGTAGCTAGAAGCCGCTCGGTGTAAGGGGTAGACATATCAGGAAATCGCGGGCCTAACTCAGGATCATTAGGACCCATGAGGGGATTGTCTCCTAGGAAGTTTATGTGATCGTTAATCAACATAATATCTCCACGTTCAAAATTCGGATTCAATCCGCCACAAGCATTACTCACCAGCAATGTTTGAACACCAAGAGCCTTAGCCACTCGAACCGGAAA
>RFPJ01000034.1 GCA_009926145.1 Bacteroidota bacterium | reverse complement strand
TTTCAACGGGAGTGTTAAAAGACTCAATTCGGATACTGACATTTCTGTTCGTCGAATGGAGTTCTCGAATGCTTTTTATGAAGCTCTATTGCCCACTCTCATATCAAATGAATGGAACGAAGCTGTTAAGAAGTATTCAATTACTCCTAACGCCATAGTTGGTGAAGTTCGAATTGCTGATAATGATATTGAAATAAAGGAGTTAGTTGTACGTCAGAATAGTTCTCAAATAGGATTAAATGGAAAGATTTACAGGGGTAGTGGGCGGTCTGATGTCGAATTGGAAGGAAAACTACTCTTAGAGGATAAAGATATACCCGAAATCCTCACCTTAGAATATCCAAATATTAACTGGTTGAAACTTAAAGACTATGAGCTTTCCTTTGCTTTTAACCAGACACCATGGCTTGATAGGATTAATTTGGTTGTAGAAAATGACTTTTCTAGTCCATTAGAAGTTTCTTTTTCACAAGAATTCGAATCTAATCAAGACATCAGGGACAGACGATCCGAAAGAAATATTTCGGTTCAATTCAATGATTTTAAACTACATGATTGGCTGACAGAATCTAGTGATGCTACACGAGCTAAGTGGGAGGGTAAGGTACATTGGAAGCGAGATTACAGGGATAAAGGAGCTGCCTTAGATTCTTTGGTAGGTACCCTAGAGAATCTACAGTTAGGAGAGATATTGGTACAAAATGTATATCTAAACTATAGTCCGATACGATTTACAGAGGGTAGCAATCGGACTTTGCAGCTAGGACTTCCCAATGGTTCGGGTAGAAATCTAAGTGATCCAATTACTCAGGACCCGTACTATCGTTTACATGTTGAAGTTGATGATGATAGTGGATCTTTAACTTGGAACGGTACGATTGAACGTTCTCAGACGAGTTGGAATCTACAGAGTCTTTTTAGAATGGAAGAACTATTATTGGCAACAGATGATCAAAGTAATAAAATAGCCCTAAATGAGTATTTGAACCCGGAATCCGATTCAAGTTTTCAGGTCTATGCCCAAACTGTTTCAGGTACTTTCAATATGAATGGGGATGGCCTAATCATTTCAGAAGCACTTTTTAATGCCAATACCCCACTACTTCAGTTCCCGGATACCAGCTTCACAGATGTTCAACTTTACGCCGATTATATTGTAACCGCCGATAGTTTGCAAGAATTTAGGCTTACCTCTACACCATTGGACTTTCAGTTAAAGGGTCGATATCGCATTCAAGATTTTCCTTTATTAACGCAGCGTTGGAAGTCTTATTTAACGAATGAATCATCACGATGGCTATTAAAGGGAGTCCCCGCTAACACGATTCCGCGTTCATCATCTAGCACTAAAGTAGCTGCTCAACAGATGGAATGGCAACTTCAGATTAAAGAAAGTCGGGCTTTAGGATTTATTTTGCCGACCTATGGTATTCATGAAACAAGTATGATCATGAATGGCAGATTAAATGTTGATGAGTCGCGAATGCTTATGAATCTAGATGTTTTTGACCAAGGGTTAATCTTTGATGAATGGCAGTTAGATAGCTTAAATGCACAATGGACTGCTAGCTTCCGTTACGATTCCTCGAGTTTAGATTTTTCAGTTATAGAATCAAGAGGACAACTTGGATCCATTGAAAAACCAAGTCTACGTATGGCAGATCTACAATGGCAAGCATCTGTACAATCTGACAGCATACACTTTAGTAATAAAATTGGGAGTTTACCCTCAGGAGCATTTATGTCTATGAATGGTGGATTTCATGCAAGTGATACCCTCCATACCATGAGACTTGAAGAATTTGAAGTGGGATCTGGAAGTTATCTATGGGAGAACTTAGACGACATCATAGTGAATTTGGATACTAGTTATCGATTGGGTTTGGAACAAGTGAGTTTTCACAATAATGAGGAGGAGTTGGATATTCGCGGGATTTTTAGTGATGAAGCCACAGATTCTATGCTATTCACTATTCAGAGAGTAAAATTAGATAGGTTATCCGATCTTTTTGCGGTAAAACAAGAATTAAATGGAGTTGTCGATGGCCAATTCTCTACAAGGAGTTTACTCGAAAACCCAAGTATACAGGGGGAGCTGGATATCACCTCATTTTCGCTAAATCAACAAATAGTTGGTGATATAAGGCTGCGGTCCGAATTTAACCCGATAATGAAACGTTTTGATACCAATGTGACGGTATTTACGGATTCACTTCTGTACCCAGATTATTTTAGAAGTTCAGAGCGTATTGGGCAAAATGTGGAATTAAATGGATATTTCAAGGCACTTGATGCCGATCTTTCGTCATCGTCAGATACCTTATATTATTTCGACTTAAATTTTACAAATATTGATTTATGGATTCTGCCTTTTTTAACTCCAAACGTGTTTTCTGAAATGTCGGGAGTGGCTTCGGGTACGGGTAGCATTTGGGGAGATAGCGAAGGCTATGATTTTGTGGTCGATTATGATATAGGAAATAATGATCCAGTCTTTATTCAGCCACGCTTCCTTGAAACCCATTATTTTGGAACAGGCCCATTACGGTTTTCTAGTGAGGAAGGTCTGGTATTTAACGACTTGTTTCTAATGGATCCTTCAGGTGGTACAGCCACTTTAAGTGGATCGTACAATTTGAACCGATTTGGTCCACTACATAGCATAGATCTAACCCTTGAAATGGATGAATTTCACTTTTTGAATACTGCATTTGATGAAGAATTGCCCTTTTTTGGCCAAGGTTATGGAACAGCCACTCTTCGAATGACAGGCACGAATGACGATCCCGTACTTTTTTCGGAAGGACCTATAATCATTGGGGATTATTCATCTATTGGTTTACCTCTTTTGGAAAAAACAGAATTTGAAGAGAACAATAAATTTATTCGGTTCATAGATAACTTCTCCCAGATTTCAGACGCCTTACAATCGAACCGTAATACTTTGTTAAATGGCCAAACTCTAGTGATGGCAACCAATGAAGAACGTAGTTTTACAGAACGTTTCACCCTTGACCTTCAATTTGAATCGTCAAACCCAATGACTATTCAGCTGATTTTCGACCCCATTACTGGTGATGTCATAACGGCAAATGGCACTGGTAATATTCGAATTCAATTACAAGACGAGGATTTTTCGGTATTTGGTCAGTTTGATATCGCCAATGGGTATTATAATTTTGTGAGTGGTGACATTTTTACTCGTCGATTTGCTCTTATTCCTGGTGGAACCTTGCGTTGGGATGGAGACCCTATAGATGCAAAATTAGATTTACAAGCACTGTATCAGGCACGGCCCGATATCAATACCTTAACTAGAACCAGAGATCAAATTAATCAAGATCAGGCAGAGCGCGTTCCAGTTGAGTTGGTATTGAATATTGGGGGATCTCTTGAAAGTATAGAAAACGATTTTTTCTTTAGGTTGCCCAATACATTTGAAACACAGCAAAATTCCACATTAAAAACCCAGATTAATGCATTAAACAGAAATGAAGATGAAAAGTTAATTCAGGCGACTAGTTTTTTGTTGATGGGGGACTTTATCCCTTCCTCTACGGCATTGACAGATGCCACAAATACATTAACGAGTAATTTAAGTGGTAGTGCTGCGGTTTTGAATCCATTACTATCTAGTCAGTTGATAAGCCCTTTGCTATCCAATCAAATGAATTCACTTTTACGTAGTGATGTGGGTAGCTTAGATATCGATTTTAACCTTAATACATACAATAACATCGATTTAGGAGTCGCTCTTCGACTATATAATGATCGTATTATTCTTAGTAGAGAGGGGCAGATTACCGGATCCCAATCCTCTATCGGTGATATTGGAGCTACCTATAAAATTAACCAGGCACTAGCACTAACGGCCTTTCACCGCCAGGATCCCACCTTTAGTAATTATTCTGGATCAGATAATTCTCAACAATCTCAGGACATTAATGGAGTTGGTTTAGAAACGGAATGGAGCTTCAGCTCATGGAAACAGTTTTGGAATCAACTAGTTGAACCTATTGTAAGCTTTTTTAATAGAAAGGACGAAGAAATCCTTGTTCATGCTGAATAGTCATAATCCTGAAAAAATTATTACCAAGAACCCTATTTATTTATGAGTCGTAACGACCGATTATCCAGCATGGAAGAAACCATGCTACAATTATTAGAAACACATCCCGAAAAGAAAATTCACCGGGATGAATTCGCACAAATACTTGCTATTCACTCAAAAAAAGAGGCGAAACGTTTACAAAAAGCCTTAAACAGTTTGGTGAACAAGCAGAAAGTTCGCATTCACCAAGGTTTGGTTCGACTAAACAGGGATCACTCGGTTATTGAAGGTAGAATTGAGTTTAATCAGCGAGGAACAGGCTTTGTAGTGGTGGATGGAATGGATGAGGATTTCAGAGTACATTCCAAAGATGCTGGCTTAGCACTTGATGGAGATCTGGTTCAAATTAAAGTGCTGAAAACTGGTAAGCAATCTCGAAATCCAAAAGCAAAAGTTGTAGATGTGCTCGAAAGGGGAGCACCTTTTTATGTGGGTACGCTCCGAAAAACCACTACGAATACTTGGGTTATAGAAAGTGATCGTAAATCAGTGCAACTCGATTTTTATGTACTCAAAGAAGATTTGAATGGGGCACTTGCTAATGAAAAAGTCACTTTCAGCTTGAAAAAATGGGTCCATAGGCAAGCATTACCACAGGCTCAAATTCTAAGTAGGTTAGGGGTAGCTGGAACCAATGATGCGAACATTCTTTCTATTTTAGCTGAAAATGGACTCATTGCGGAATTTCCACCAGAAGTGGAAAATGAATCCTCTCAAATTCCAGAAACCATAGCTCAAGAGACGATTGATGAGCGTCTTGATTTTCGAGACTCACTGGTGTTTACCATAGACCCGGTCGATGCCAAAGATTTTGATGATGCCTTAAGTATCGAACGATTAACGAACGGTAATTATCGTCTTGGAGTCCATATTGCAGATGTAACCCATTACTTAAAAATGGGAACAGCACTTGATGAAGAAGCACATAAAAGAGCGACTAGTATCTATTTGGTCGATCGTGTAATTCCTATGTTACCTGAACGATTAAGTAATGGGGTATGCAGCCTTCGCCCAAATGAGGACAAATTGTGCTATAGTTGTTTTATGGAGGTTGATACCAATGGGCTTGTAAAAAACTATGATATAAAGGAAACCGTTATTCATTCTCGTTTTCGGTTCAGTTATGAGGAAGCTCAACAGATAATTGATGGCAGCGATCATGAAATAGCAGCTCAGATTCGATTGGCGGCAGAATTAGCTCAGATACTACTGAAAAAGCGATTTAATGAAGGTGCGATAGATTTTGATAGTCCAGAACCTAAATTTGTTCTCAATGAAACAGGCGAACCAGTAGAAGTTATACTCAAGAAACGACTATTTGCACATCGACTCATTGAAGAATGTATGCTATTGGCTAATCGTACGGTCGCGGAACATGTTCAGCATCTAAGAGAGGAAAAGCCGAAAGCCGATTACCCTTTTTTCTATCGTATCCATGATAAACCGGATGAAAAAAAACTGTTAGATGTTCTCGAACAACTTAAACCATTAGGTATTTACTTCGAAACCGAAGAATTAGCAAAGCCTTCTACGATTAATCAGATTCTAACCAAGGTGAAGGATACTCCCATGGAGTATATAATAAATGGCCTAACCTTACGATCCATGGCTAAAGCCGTTTATGGACCAGATAATCTTGGACACTTTGGACTAGGTTTTGAACACTATGCTCATTTTACATCTCCCATTCGAAGATACCCCGATGTTATTGTTCATCGGATATTGAAAGCCTATGCAAAAGCTGAAAAGAGTTACGATATGAATCTTCTTCGAAAAGAAGGAGAACATTGTAGTGAGCGTGAGCGTGTGGCTGTAGATGCCGAGCGAGATTCTATTAAATTAAAGCAAGTCGAATACTTAGCCAACCATATTGGAGATATCTTTAGTGGAGTCATTAGTGGGGTAACCGAACGCGGTATATTTGTTAGCTTGAATGACATCTATTGCGAAGGGATGCTACGAGTGGGTGATATAGCGGGTGATTATTTCATATATGATGCGCGATCACATGCCTTAATTGGTCGTAGATCTGGTATGAAATATCAATTGGGTGACAGTATTTCAGTCATGGTTGATTCGGTTAATCATCAAAAAAGGCAAATTGACTTTAAATTGTCAAAAGCCAAAAAATAATAGGGCAATTTTAGACCGAAAAAAGATGGTCATAATTGAATGATAAACAAGAAACCTTTCTATAGTTTCGTTATGTTAGGGTAATAATGAGGGTAATCGCAAACTCGTAATCTGAAGCTAGTATGTTTAATTTGATTAGCAGAATAATCTCTTTCGTTTTATTAGCCATTATTATCCAAGTGCCATTGTTTTTCACGGTGCAGGCACAGTACGTAAACTTCGGTAAAAACCGGGTGCAGTATCAAAATTTTGAATGGAGATACATCCAATCCAAACATTTTGATATCTATTACTATGGGGATAAAAATTATGAGTTAGCAGAGTTTTCAGCTAAAAGTATAGAATCGGCTTATCAGCAATTGAGTGAAGATTTTAATCACGAAATAGTAAGTCGTATTCCACTCATTATTTATGATTCTCATAACGATTTTTCACAGACCAATGTAGTGGCTTTGCCTACAAGTGCAGAGGGCATCGGAGGGGTTACAGATAAAATGAAAAACCGGATGACTGTACCTTTCGATGGAGATTATAATGATTTCAGACGTACCCTTCATCATGAGCTAGTACATGCTGTGTTTAACGATTTGTTTTATGGAGGGTCCATTCAATCCATTCTTAGGAATAATATTCAACTAGTATTGCCACTTTGGTTTGAGGAAGGTCTCGCCGAGTATATGGCCCTGGGTTGGGATACTAATACCGATATGTTCATTAGGGATGCGGTTATTAATAATTATTTGCCCCCTATACCGTATTTGAGTGGTTATTATGCCTATAGAGGAGGGCAATCGGTTTGGAATTTTATAGCTGAAGAGTATGGGAGAGAGAAAATTGCTGAAATATTAGAACGAGTTAAAAGTACACGAAGCGTAGAGGGTGGCTTTCAGCAGTCTATTGGGCTCACCGTGGAAGAACTTTCGGACCGATGGGAAGATGCTCTTAGAAAACGATATTTCCCGGAGGTTGCTGATCGTGATATTGCTGACCGAATTGCAACCTTGATGACAGAGAGGGGGGATTACGGTTCGTATAACACCTCACCAAAAATTTCTCCTCAAGGTGATAGAATTGCATTTATTACCAACAAGCGGGGCTATTTTGATGTCATTGTAATTGATGCTCTTACTAAGAAACGTCTCAAAACAGTTATTAGGGGAGAAGATGATCCCGCATTTGAGGAGTTAAATATACTCAAACCAAACCTGAGTTGGTCACCCGATGGCCGATACATTGCGCTGTCAACCAAAAGCAATGGCTTTGATGAAATTGCCATCATTAACTATGAAACCCTAGAAGTAGAAAAAATCAGTTTGGATCAGATGGATGCCATTGGTTCGGTTGCATGGTCTCCAGATGGTAAAAAATTAGCTTTTGATGGGAATATTGGGCCTTATCAGGATATTTTTGTCTATTCTTTGGAAAGCAAAACTCTTGAGAACATCACGCAAGATTTTATATCGGATTATGAACCCAGTTGGTCGTTGGATTCAAAAAGCATTTGGTTTAGTTCTGAAAGAGGAGATTATACTATCCTTAAATCGGCTTCACTTCAGAGTACCTTATTAGAATCCAAGATGATCTACCAAAGCGATATCTATAAAGTTACTTTAGGTCAAGATACCGCTGAAAGAATCACCTTTAGCAACGATTGGGATGAGCATCAGCCTCAGGAGATACAAGGTGGTTTATTAGTCTATCAATCCGATCAGAATGGCATTCAGAATCTATATCAAATCGAACTAGCGACCAAACAATGGAAGGTGTTAACTGATTTACAAGCGGGAATTTCTCAGTTTTCGATTAGTACAGATGGAACTAGAGTTGCCTTTAGTTCAATAAATGAAGGGTACCTCGACGTATTTTTGTTAAAAAACCCGTTAAATGAAGCCTCTGCTATCAGTTTACGTCCGAACTATTGGGCACAGCGCAGAAGTCTAGAAAGTATGGAAGTCAGAGTCCCTGCCATTAAGTATGCAACGGATATCTTTAGTGAAGGCCTGTTAAGTGGAACACAAAGAGAGGAAAAAGAAGAACAGGCAGAAAAGCAGAATCCAGATTATAATCCGGCGCGTTTTGAGGAAACCGGAGAAATTGATTTTCGTAATTATGTGTTTTCAGAAGAAGTAGTTTTAGATTCTACCATTGAGTTAGAAAATGAATTTATTTTTGAGCCAGACAACAATATAACTTTAGATGGTAGATATTTACCGAGAGCTTATCGACTTACTTTTTCTACGGATATAGCCTATAGTCCAACGGTGGCAGCTTCTACCTATGGTGCTTACGCCTTAACTCAGTTTATGATTAGCGATTTGTTAGGTGATCATCAATTGGCTATGGGCACAAATTTTCAAACCGATTTAAGAAATAGTGATTATACATTGCAGTACGGTTATTTGAAAAACAGAACCAATTGGTTTGCTTCCTATTTCCATACCTCAAGGCAATATCAGACATTTGGTGGGGATTTATTAAGATTTCGAACCTTTGGTGGAGGGTTTAACGTCCAGTATCCATTCGATAAATTCACCCGGGTCGATGGTGGCTTGAATTGGATTGGAATTGCCCGCGATTATGATGCGGTTGCTGCTTATGGAGGTTTGTTCTCATATGGAAGCGTAGAAGCAAGCAATTTGAAAAGTTCATTTCTATATCCCACATTGAGTTTAACCAAAGATGCTACCCTTCCAGGCTTCATAACCCCTCAAGGTGGAATCAGGTATACTCTGAGTTTTTCCGGAAGCCCTGGTTTGGGAACCGATGCTCCAACTTTTGCTTCCGCAATGGCCGATTTCCGCTCGTATATAAATTTAGGGTATTCCTATACCATAGCTCTTCGAACAACGGGTGGGGCTTCGATAGGTGCTGATTCACAAACCTACTTTTTAGGTGGGATGATGGGCTGGATCAATTATCAATGGTCCAACAATGGAATTCCATTTGAGCGATTGGCGGATACCTTTTTCACCCAACCTGCCGTTCCGCTAAGGGGGCATCGATATAATTCGGTATATGGAGATAAATTTGGCTTACTTAATGCTGAATTCCGCTTTCCACTGTTTGCAGCAGTAATTCCAGGGGCTTTACCCATTTTACCCCTATATAATGTAACAGGGGTCGCCTTTGTGGATGTGGGAACAGCATGGGGGCAAGAGATTGACTACGGACTTACTGATATTAATGGGAATCCTATCGTAAATGACGCTGGATTGGACTTTAGTATTAGTGAGCCTATTACATTCCAAGACGCCAATGGTAATAATTTCTCTTACATCAACGGAGATGTACTTATAGGGTCAGGTTTTGGTTTGAGAACCATTGTTTTTGGTTTACCCCTACGATATGATGTGGGTTGGGCTTACAACAGAGACGGATTTTCAAACAGGCCCATTCACTATTTTTCTATTGGTATAGACTTTTAACAAGTAGCGTTCAAATGCGACTAAGGTTTAATAAAAGTCGTTTTAATAGATAATACACGGTCGTACTGAAGGTTGGGGTCTCTGTATAATAATACTCCCGTATATGATTGGTTTTCTTTGGTTAATGAACTACTGAGGTAGCTAATATCTAAATCATTACCCTGTTTAAGAGCATAACTATAACGGTAATTACCTTCTTTTAGAAGAACGGGTACTTCAAAGAGTCCTAACTCGGCATTCCAATTCATTTTGTAGTCACGTTCTTGCGTCCATTGATTAAAGTCACCAACTAAATAGACTTCTTCATTAGATTTTGGTCGATCCCCCATAGGATTGAACCTAAAATTAACCTTGGCATATCGACTGAATCGTTGAGTATTTGGGCTTCCAAACATGGATTGCAGTTGATAGGGTATATCACTAAATGAAATAAAATCTTCTTTCAAGGTTATCAGAGGTAACTCGGGATCTTCTTCATAAGCTAAAATTTCTTCATTTCGAAGGGTTAAACCCTGCAAGCCAAGCGAATAAAAACGAGTAAAGGCGGGGAATGCCTGAGACTTTTCCAAATAAAATCTTCCCAGTTTTTCCTGTGAAAAATCCTTGCCTCTTGCAGGGACTGATTTACGAAGAAACCCATCCTGATAGACGTGCATATCAAGATCAAATACGGGCATATCAACAAATTCAGGCAGACCAAACTCATAAAACAATCGTTCTTTGGCCCCTCCAAAACTACCAGAGTTATAAAGGGTTTCTGACTCGACCATTAGATCCACTTGTTGTTCTGTGATTATAAAAGGTAAGTTGAATAATTCTATTCCCGATGAAAAATCGAGTACATGAATAAAATAATATCCACTAACTAAAAACTGTAGTTTAGCTTGCTCTATGGATAACTGATAGTGATGATAGGGAATCGAATTAGCCATTGAAGGCTCTCCACCTTGAAGGCTTAACTGATTCATACCATCCATGAACCAGGTCTCGGGTAGGGAACTTTTTGTCCAATCACGATTTCTATGGCTAAATTGAATTAAAAAAGTACCGGTGTATTCGCTTAATTCATCAAAACTTAGTAGTAATCGGTCTCTAGAGTTTAGCCTTATACTTGGAATTGGAGCATTGGGTTGTGCAGGGTTCCAAAATCGAACACTTTTAATATTAGCGGGGACACTTCGTTGTCCATTTACTAATAACAATGAGTTTTTAAGTGGAATTGGAGGCGGTGCCGTGTTAAGGGTGTAGGTCGAGGAACATCCCAGCATGAACAAGAATAAAAACACAAAAAAACCTCTCGTATAGGTCATGTCAAAAGCCACTCCAATGGCCTTTAAATACCATTTTTGCGGGCCCCTCTAAGCGTATATTTTTATATAGACCATTCGTTACTGGCATCGTCGATTCCATGTCATTTCCCTGCTTTTCAGGATTGTTATCATAAGTAAACCCAACCTTTAAAACCCCACCTTTCACCTTCAAAGTAAACGAATGCTCCCCATCTTTCGAACCCATTAAAGCATGTGCCGACATAGCTGTAGCAATAGCACCCGTACCGCAGGCTAATGTAAAATCCTCGACACCCCGTTCAAAGGTCTCTAATTCTATTTCATTTTCATCATTCACAGATGCAAAATTCACATTGGTTCCTTTCGGGTTGAACCGGCCATGATGCCGAACCTCTAAGGCTACTCTAGTCAATTCACTCATGTCTTCTGGGATGGCATCTAGAAATAATACCGCATGTTCGGTATTCGGATACACTTGGTAACACTTTCCAAAGCTATCCTCAATCAATGAAGGAGCTTGGGCCTCCGGAAAGCTTAATTCCACTGTGTTGTTGGATGGGTGAACAAAAGCGGTATAGATCTGATCATGTACTTGAAACCGGTG
>RFPJ01000033.1 GCA_009926145.1 Bacteroidota bacterium | reverse complement strand
TTTAAATTTATAATTCTTTATACCGAAAAAAGGTAAATTTATTTACGTAATATTGTTTAATCAAATAATAAATTTACATGAACTTGTTAAAAAGCATAAATTTATTTGTTATTTTTATACTGCTTAATTAACCAACTAATTTCATCATAAAGATTATGCTAGCGAAGAACTATACACCCAAAAGAACCGTATGTAAGGTTACATTCACCATGCCAGCGGAAGTGGTAACCGAAAAAGTAACTTTAGCAGGAGATTTTAACGATTGGAATCCCAGCGAGTATGAACTCGAGAAAAAAGGTGAGAATTTTGAAATCGAATTACGCTTAAAGCCCGAATCTACCTACCGATTTAAATATCTAATCGACGATCAGGTTTGGGAAAATGATTATGCGGCAGATGAGTATATTCCTAATGAGTTTGGCACCGAAGATTCGGTGGTAATCATAGGAAAATAAGCCCATTTGATTCAGACACAAGTATTAAAACAACATCTTAATACCGATTGGTTAGGGAGTCATCTTGTCGAATTAGACAAGATTGACTCCACCAATAACTACGCGAAAGCACATGCTTCTGAACTCCGGCATGGGAGCGTAATACTTGCCCATGAGCAACTAAAAGGTAGGGGGCAAGCTCAAAAATACTGGCATAGCACAGCTCTTCAGAACATACATATCAGTATCTACCTGAAGCCAACCCGAGAGGAAGGCCTTCATCTACTCACCTTCATCCCCGCGCTAAGTATACTTACACTACTGAAAAACTTAGGTTTCACTGGTTTAGCGATTAAATGGCCTAATGATTTATATGTCTATGATAAAAAGTTATCGGGTGTACTCACCGAGAATACTTATCAAGGAGGCCGATTTCAATCCACTATTCTGGGAGTAGGCTGGAATGTTAACGAGGAACACTTCCCGTCTGAACTTACTGAATCGGCAACATCCCTCATTCAAGAACTTCAATCGGAACAGCATTCCTTAGATAGGGATCAATTACAGAAGTACCTTGATCGTTCTCCTAAGCTAATGGATACTAGTCCAACATCTATTGTCGGTGATGGTTCTTCTGTAAAAGAGGATTCACAAACCAGAAATAAATGGTCTAAAACCCAGTTGCTAATCGATTTTTTGGCTCATTTCGAGCAGTATTATTCGCTTTGGGAAAACGAGCCCAAATCATTAGCCAAACAGGTAAATCAACACCTAATAGGTTATGGAAAACAAGTGTTACTTTTACGATTAGATCAGCCCAATACCCATGCCGAATCAGTGAAATGCTTGGGTTTGGATGAGTCGGGGGGGTTACGTGTATTGGATAAAGAGATGGAAGTCAATACTTTTACGTATGAACAAATCCGAATTAAACCTGAGTAATTTACCAAACGATCAACCGGTCTTAGACCTCCAAAAAAGCCTATTAACCCATGATTTATGGGGTAAAAAATTGTTGATAGGAGTGAGTGGAGGGGTAGATTCTATGGCTTTACTAACGGCCATGAAGGATTTGAATCAGTATGTCTTTGTAGTTCATGTCAATTACGGCTTGAGGGAGGCTGATAGCGATTTAGATCAAGAACTAGTCGAACAAATATGTGAATTCTATGGATATGAATTAGCTAGTTTCAGGGTTAGTTACTCAAGAGAAGTGGGCAATTTACAGGCGTGGGCACGTAGCATTCGTTATGAATATTTTGAGGCTTTACGCGTAGAGGAAGATTGTGATGCCATTGTCTTAGCCCATCATAAAGACGATCAAGTGGAAACCCTTATCCAAAAAATATTCAGAGCAAGCTCTCCTCAAAATTGGATAGGTATGAAGGCGTGGGATGAGCAACGTCATCTGTTACGTCCATGGCTCTCAATAACCAAAACTGATATTGTAGCGTATGCTTCATCCAAAGCGGTACCATTTAGAGAAGATGCGTCCAATAATCAGACTAAATACAACAGAAATTGGATTCGTAATCGTTGGAAGCCAGAATTGGATCAACACTTTCCCGGTTGGGAAACGAATATATTGGGTATGCAGGAGTATGCCAAGCTTCTTGGGCAGTATAGAGATCATTGGTTGGGCGAGAGTGTTTCAACCCGAAAAAAAGAAAATAACGAAGCTATTTCCATTGATCAACTGACTACTTGTCCCGTAATGATGCAGAAAGATCTACTAAAGGCCTTTATTGAGGCGCATTCTCTTTTTAATGTTAATGAGCATCTCTCGGCCGGAGTTTTGGTTGAAGCCGTAAAACTCATGGAAGCAGAAACGGGATCTATGGTTCCCATTTCGGATCGTTTGGTAATATTTAGAGATAGGGATGAACTCAGGCTTTCACCCAGTGATGCTTTTAATCGACCATTATCGGGAGATTCAGCGGTTGAATTCTACAAGGCTTCCTTGCCCATGCAACAGTTAGGGTTTTCATTTTCACTACAATCGTTTGAACAAGTGGACGTAGCTTTATCCGAGCAAACTGATTTGTATTTAAATGTGCACGCTGTGCAGTGGCCGTTACGGCTTCGTGCTTGGGAAGCAGGAGATCGGTTCAACCCGATAGGAATGAAAGGGCATATGAAAATTTCGGACTTTTTGATCAACCGAAAAGTGCCTAGGCACATTAAATCAAGCTATTTGGTACTAGAAGATGGCAACAAAAAAATAATTGCTGTACTATATCCCCCTCAAAATAATAATGAATCAAATCATGTTGGAATCCCGTCCGAAGATCATAAGTGCTCAATAGATACAATTGAGGTCATGATGGTTACGCGAATGGAGTCCTAATAAAGACCACAGCTTATGTTTACCCCCGAAAGTATCGTTGTACAGGATGAGCGTTTTATCCCATTTATTAGCCAGGAACAAATTGCTGCTCGCATTTCGCTTATGGGAAAGCAATTGGATAAAGATTACAAGGAGTTAAATCCCATTTTTATTGGAGTATTAAATGGTTCCTTTATTTTTTTAGCCGACCTCATGCGTCATGTACAGATACCCTGTGAAGTCGACTTCGTAAAGTTGAGTAGTTATGGAGATCAGAAAGTTTCATCTGGTAATGTTACCACCCTTAAAAAGGTAGACGCCCGGCTAGAAGGGAGGCATATTATTTTAGTTGAGGATATTGTAGATACCGGCCTTTCGATTAACTACATGTTAGATCAGATGAAGGCGCATAATCCGGCTTCTTTGGCTGTTATTACTTTGTTGCACAAGAAAGAAGCAACTATCCATCCTGTATCCTTAGAGTATGTAGGTTTTGAGATTCCAAACGCATTCGTATTAGGTTACGGTCTTGATTACGCCCAGCAGGGTCGAAACCTCGGACAAATTTATATTTTAGAAAATGAAAAATAACCACAGTTTGCATTGCGTACGGACTTGAACTGCCGTATATTTGCAGTCCTTTAAAATGCAAATGCATTGATTGGAGAGGTGGCTGAGTGGCTGAAAGCGCTCCCCTGCTAAGGGAGTTTACGTGGAAACACGTAACGAGGGTTCGAATCCCTCCCTCTCCGCATATTAAACGGTGACCAGAATATGGCTCAGCTTCGCCTACAGTTCCAATCTCATTTACTCCCTCTGGCTCACACCTTCACCTTGTCCCATAGCTCGAGAACCCACACACCCATTACCTTCGTTGCCATACAATGGGATGAATATACGGGCTTTGGTGAAGCCGCAATGCCCCCTTACTTAGGTGAAACCCCTGAAAGTTCCGAACGATTTTATGCATCCCTCGATTTTTCCTGGGTGGATGATCCAGGAGATCTGGCCAGCCTCAAGGCATATATCGATGCTCATGCTGCAGGCCATACAGCCGCAAAAGCAGCCCTTGACATCGCATTGCACGATTTACACGCCAAACGTTTGGGAGTTCCGCTATACACTCTTTTCGGGTTGAACCCGTCCAACTCCCCAACCAGTTCTTATACTATCGGTATTCATCCTAAGAATGAATTACTAGAGATCTTACCCGAAACCGAAGCATTTGGGTTAATCAAAGTAAAATTAGGGGGGGATTCTGATAGGGAAACTATTCAGCTTATTCGGGATTATACCGACAAACCTTTGAGCGTTGATGTAAATCAAGGATGGAGAGACGAAAAAAAGGCATTAGATGAGATTTTCTGGTTGAAGGAGCAAGGAGTTATCTATGTAGAACAACCCATGCCCAAAGAAACCACTCATGCCATGGAGTGGTTAACTGAGCAATCTCCGCTACCTACCATCGCTGATGAAGCGGTTCAACGACTCGTGGATATTCCGTCACTCGTTGGTCGATACAGCGGAGTCAACATCAAATTAATGAAGTGCACGGGTTTGCGAGAGGCTTTTGCCATGATTCAAATGGCCCGGGCTCTTGAATTAAAAGTGATGATTGGTTGTATGACCGAAAGTTCTTGTGGCATTGCCGCAGCGGCACATCTTTCGGCGCTGGCCGATTGGGTAGATTTGGATGGACACTTTTTGCTCGCTAAGGATCCCTATGTTGGCCTAGGATTCAACGGCGGTGTTGTGCAGGTTTCAAATGAGCCTGGCTTAGGCGTGCGGCCTAATGGACTTAATTGGGACGATTAATAACAGCAATTGTACAGCGGGATGTACAGACTAAACGCTCTTTTTCGTCCATTATTTGAATATCCCAAACCTGTATAGTTCGACCAATTTGTATTGGTTTAGCGACACCGGTTACCTGTCCACCTTCTTTAACAGGGCGATGATGATTGGCATTTATTTCTAAACCCACCGCTGTTTTATCTTTGGGTACATGCAACCAAGCACCAACCGAAGCTAAGGTTTCTGCCATAGCAACAGAGGCTCCACCATGAAGCATTCGGAAGGGTTGAACTGTAGCACTATGAACAGGCATGGTGGCAATGCATTCTTCCTTGGTCAGTTTGCTAAACTCGAGACCCATAATGGTAGCCATATTCGGCTCCATATCACCAATTAGTGTTTCAACCAATGCTTCAAAACCAGGTTCTATAATCATAAGATTGTAATTTGAAATATGATATCGCTAATATGAATATAGGGATAAGGATTATTTATTGTATTTTTTTAGCTTTAGCAAGTTTAAGGGGATTCTATGGTGTTTCCAATCAGCACACCTATCAGATATGACGGGAGAATACCCTAAGTCTTTGTAACATATAATGGATTGCTGCTATGGAATATTCACCCGATACGGTTGCTTTACTATTCAATAAAAATTTAGATAAAAATGTTGCAGGTATAGCCTGTGTAACCAAAAGAAATGGAAATTGGAATGCGGTAAGTGTACAAGATTTTCGTACTAAAGTGCGACACTTAGCATTGGCAATGCACCGCTTGGGAGTAAAAAAGGGAGATGCGGTGTCTATACACTCTCCAAACAGTTCCGAGTGGTTATTATGTGATCAAGCTATTCTATCCATTGGCGCAATCAATGTAGCTATTTACACCACTCAGCCTGTGGATCAAATTGTATATATACTGAATGATTCAAAATCGGTGTTTCATTTTGTATCTGATCATGAGATGTATGAAGCCTTAAAGCCTAGAATCCAGGAAGTATCAAGCGTAGGACATGTGGTATACATGGAACCTAAGGAATTCGGTGAGCCTCAAGCGTCATCGCCCGAACAGCATGAAGAGCAGGGGCAAGATGGAACTCCCGTGTATTATTCTTTTCAAGAGCTCTTAGCGATTGGGGCTGAGTATGAAGCTCATCATCCAGATCTCTTTGAACAGTTACGAAGCCAGGTTTCAAAAGATGATCTTGCTAATATCAATTATACTAGTGGTACAACTGGAGTGCCAAAAGGGGTAATGTTGAGCCATTACAATTTGGTTACCAACACCATTGCTTCTCTCGAACGTTTACCTTTTAGCCCAACTCAAGCGGCTTCTAATGTGCTATCCTATTTACCTCTTGCTCATATGTTAGAGCGAATTGGGGCCTATTTGTATACGGGTGCAGGTGCTACCATTTATTATATCGATGATTTGCAGGATATCCGAGAGGATATGCAATATGTGAAGCCTATTTTCTTCGCTACGGTACCTAGACTTCTTGAAAAAATTCATACGGGTTTAAAAGCTAAAGGACAAGAATTGAGTGGAGCCAAAAAGCGACTTTATTATTGGGCTTTACATATGGCGGAACAATTCGATCCAGAACAACTGCCGACTGGCTTTGCCAAACAGCAGTGGAAAATTGCGGATGCCTTGATTTATAAAAAAATACGTGAAGGCTTAGGAGGTCATATAGAGGGAACCATGTCGGGTGGGGCGGCTCTGCATCCAACAGTGATGCGATTTTTCAATGGAATAGGTATAAAGTGCGGAATAGGCTATGGCCTAACCGAGACCTCTCCCGTATTAACGGCAAGTTTACCCGATCGCATTCGTATTGGCTCGGCGGGCAAACCTCTACAGGATGTGTCTATACGTATCGCTGAAGATGGTGAAGTGCAAGCCCAAGGTCCTAATATCATGCAGGGTTATTATGGCTTGCCCGAACTAACCAAAGAAGTAATGACCGATGATGGATGGTTCTGTACTGGTGATATTGGTTATATAGATGAGGATGGATGGTTGTTCATTACGGATCGAAAGAAAGCACTATTTAAATTATCGACAGGAAAGTATGTAGCACCTCAACCCATCGAGAATGGATTAACGGCGAGTCCATACATCGATCAGGCGGTGGTAATGGGCGCCGAGAAAAAGTTTGTGACCGCCCTAATCTACCCAGACTGGGTTCGTATTGAACAGCGATTAGCTCAGAAAGGAATCACCTTAAGTGAGGAGCACAGGGAATCGGAGCCTGCTGTTATTCAATTATTACAGGAAGAAATTGATAAGGTAAATGCCCCTTTACCTGCCTGGGAACAAATTAAAAAATATCGATGCTTACACGAGGCTTTGACCATAGAAAAAGGAGAGTTAACACCCAAAATGAGCATCAAAAGAGAGGTAGTCACGGGAAATTACAGGCCTTTAATGGATAGCTTGTACGAAGAATAATTGCGTGAGCTATGATAGTTACAGGGTCTTAGCCATTAGTTTTTCATAGGTTTTGGCGCACTGAAATGCGTCATATGCAGAATAAGCCACTTCTTTGCGTAGTTGGATATTTTTTATAAAGTGTAAGGCTGCTTTTTCAGCGGCTCTGGTTGAATCGAACTGTTTGGTTTCGAAGTGTATATGTTGGTTATCTCCCAAGTAACCATACTTGACTTGTTGCTGAGACACTTGGCATTCCAGAAAATCTTTTTTCCCCGATATGTATCGAATATGATGCTCTTGGGTAGAACTCAGTTGAATTTGAATGGAGGCAGATGCTCCATTGTCAAAACGTATCATCACATGAATCGCCTGAGGAAGTCGAGGACCTAAACTGCTTTTTTTAACCTCGATATGATGAATACCACTATCCATCCATTTAAGGCATAAAGCTAATTCATCCATCCACATATTGGTAAATTGATCAGGATGTTCATTTATTCTGGATCGATACACCGACCTTTGAATTTGGATAAATTGAGGCTTTAGGATTTTATCCTTCATCCATTGGGTAGCAGGCGAAAGGGTGGGCCAATGAGCTATTTGTACATCTACTCCTGCTTCTTTACTGCTCCTATAGATTCCCTCATATTGAGTAGATGGAGCAATGAAATCACTAATAAAGAAGCAGGGAATACTTTCTTTTACAGCGTCTAAAAGATGCTCAAATCGTTGAACGCTATCATCCAAAATAAAACAGGCATCCACTCGATTTAAGTCGTGCACATGAGGCGCAAGTACTACCTGCCTAACAATATTATGTGGTCTGAGATGACGTTCCCAAGCAACGGTTCGCTCGGCATCTCCAACAATTCCTATGACCATATTTTGGGATGAATTCAATGGGTTGCTCTAAAATGCAAAGCTTGAAAATGAATTCCAACTCATTACTTTCCGCTTAGTCGGGCATAATAATAGCGAGTAAAATGTAGAGAACGACGGCTAACCCATAGCTAAAACCCAAAATGATAAAAAGCACTCGAACCAATGTGGGGTCCCAGTCTAAATATTCCGATATCCCTCCACATACACCTGCAAGGATTTTAGTTTGTTTTGACTTACGTAATCTTTTCTTCATGATTTGATGAGTTTACAATGAACTATTGCTTCAAATTGCTTCAAATTCAAATAGGTACGATTAATTTTACGCCTAAGCTTCCAAAAGGTTGCATGCTTGGAACGCCAAGGTTAAAGAGATGTTTGTATTTGTATCTGTATCATAAAAAATCTTGATTACAAGCCCAACTCCATCTATTGAAGAGTAGCAATCATATACGACCCTATTACAAAGAAATCGACCAAATATTACCACAAAGGTCGGCAGACTCATATACCAAAGTTTATTTAGTATGGCATGATCAACTACAGGTCGAATATTTTCCTGAGTGGGTTCGCGAAGAACGTCCACTTTTATTATTCATAGAATCGGCGCACAAGGCAAAAAGTAGACCCTATCACAAGCAAAAGTTAATGTTTGTGTTAAGTGCAATGAGACATTTTGCCTTAGAATGTCATCAAAATGGATACCCTGTTTGGTATGAAAGTACCTCACAATCGTTTGAACAGGGGCTAATTAGACTTCTAAAAAAATATGAGCATTGGCAACTGCACCACATGGAACTTAATGAATGGGATTCAATACAAGCCTTAAAACAGGTGCAGAAGCAAACCAACAGGGTGACAACCTATAGAAACACATTTTTTCTAGCTGATATTGAAGAGTTTGAAGATCGCATAAAAAAAGGTTGGCGCATGGAATTCTTCTATCGAGAAATGAGAAGGAAAACAGGATACCTGATGGAAGGAGAACATCCCGTTGGGGGTGAATGGAATTACGATAAAGAGAATAGAAAAAAACTCCCCAAGAACCTTAATGTACCAGAGATTTTTCGGGTTGAACCAGACGCCATTACCCTAGAAGTTAAGCACATGATCGAGGATTGGTTCCCCCATCATTTCGGCGAAACTAGTTCCTTTGCTTATGCAGTCACATCCGATGAAGCTCAAAGGGCTCTGGAACATTTTTTGCAAACGAGATTGCATTCCTTTGGCCCTTATGAAGACGCGATGGCAACTGGGCATTCTGTGCTGTTTCACTCACAGCTCTCGCCCTATTTAAACGCAGGATTGTTATCGGCATCGATGGTTTGTGAAGCGGCCTTAAGCTATTCGGTTCAACATGAAATTCCAATCGCTTCGATTGAAGGCTTTATTCGTCAGATTATAGGATGGCGCGAATACATTAGAATTTACTATCATGCCATGATGCCTGAGATTAGAACAGCAAATTATTTTGGTTTTACCGAAAACCTTCCTCAACTGTTCTGGGATGCCGACACTCGTCTGAATTGTTTACGCCAATGCATTAAGCCCGTAATCGAAGATGCCTATACACATCATATCCCCAGGTTAATGGTGATGAGTAATTTTAGTAACCTAACGCAGACTAATCCTAGACAACTTAATGAATGGTTTTGGTTCAGTTTTATAGATGCCTATGAGTGGGTTGTATTGCCCAATGTATTAGGGATGAGTACCTTTGCCGATGGAGGAGTATTGGCTTCAAAACCCTATATAGCCGGTGGGAATTACATCAATAAAATGAGTGATTATTGTTCAAATTGCACCTACTCTGTTAAGCAGAAAACGGGGGATTCGGCATGCCCATTTAATTATTTATACTGGAATTTTATAGATGACCAACGAGAGACTTTTCAGCAAAATGGGCGAGCTAATTTTATGGTGAATACTTTTGATAAGAAAAATGTTGAAGAGAAAAAAGCCATCAAAGATTCGGCTCATAAATTTTTGAGCCAATTAGCTCGGAAGTGGAACAACTAATGCTGCATAATTATTAAAAAAACATTTAGGAACTCTTATGATGCCTCAAGGCGATGTAAAAAATATAAATAGCTATCGGAAATTTGTACGAAACCATAGTCAATGGAATACCGATGGGGCATATGTGCTTTATTGGATGCAGGCAAACCGTCGCATGGAATACAACTATGCACTTGAATATGCGGTAGCGGTCGCTAATCACCTACAGAAACCTTTGCTTATTTATGAAGGGTTGAATGTGGATTATCCATGGGCTAGTGATCGCTTTCATCATTTTATTTTGGAAGGAATGAAAGAGCATAGAGAGTATTTTTCTTCCCACCCTGTTAAGGGTTGTTCGTATGTGCCCTATGTAGAAAAAAAACCTAAAGAGGGTAAGGGCCTTATCTATAAATTAGCCGAACAGGCATGCGCACTCATTACCGATGAGTTCCCGGTATATATTATCAGAGAACATAACCAACGGGTGGCAAAGAACATTAGCATTCCATTCATCACCATCGATTCCAATGGGATCATCCCTTTAGGTATTACCGACAAAGATCCCTATTCGGCTTATTTGTTCCGGAAAATAATGCAAAAATATGTGGTGGAAGCTGTACATCACCCACCTCAAGCCAGACCCTTAGATGGGTTAAAAGTAGATTCTTCACCATCCTTCTTACCTGATGAAGTGACTGGAAATGAATTGTTTTCAGACCAAGCATTTGAGAATCTAGATGAGTTTATTTCACAACTTCCCATTGATCATTCGGTAAAAAAAGTAGCGATGACAGGTACTCGTAAGGCCGCCTTAGAACGAATGAATCATTTTCTTGAGTTTGGATTGCATAGGTATGAAGAGGATCGAAATCATCCCGATGTACAGGGAGGAAGTGGATTAAGCCCATGGTTACACTTTGGAAAAATAAGTGCTTTTGAAATTGTATTAGAAGTATTGCAGAGACAACCCCAAGGTTGGAATCTTATGGAATGCAAGCCAAATGGAGGAAAAAACTCAGGATTTTTCAGAGGTCATAGTTACATCGAATCCTTCTTGGACGAGCTTATCACGTGGCGAGAAGTAGGCTTCCATTATGCGCATCATAGGCCAGATTATGACCGCTTTGAGAGCCTACCCGATTGGGCACTTACCACCATGCGAGAACATGATGCTGATCCAAGAGAATATGTGTATAGTTTAGAAGACTTAGCTCAGGGCAGTACCCATGACCCTATTTGGAATGCAGCTCAAAATCAGTTGAGAACCACGGGTGTTATGCATAATTACTTACGTATGTTATGGGGTAAGAAAATTATCGAATGGACCTCAGATCACCGACAAGCGTTGGATTTTTTAATTGAATTGAACAATCGATATGCTTTAGATGGTCGTGACCCAAATAGCTACTCTGGAATTTTTTGGTGTCTCGGACGATTTGATCGAGCGTGGCAAGAACGTTCAATTTTTGGTAAACTCAGGTATATGTCTAGCGAAAGTACAAGCAAAAAAGTGAAGCTGAAAGAATACTTGAAAACCTATGGATCTGTTCGTACCCCCTCTTAAACAACCCTTATCTACCCGGATGAGACCCACAAGTATAGATCAATTCATTGGTCAAGAGCACTTGATGGGGGAGGGCAAGATGATTCGTAGAATACTTGAATCTAGAGTACTAAGCTCATTAATATTTTATGGGCCCGCTTCATCCGGTAAAACTACCTTAGCTTTTGTAATGGCCAAGGAACTTCAGATTCCGTTTGAACAGATAAATGCTGTACTCGATGGAGTAAAGGATTTACGATTGATAGTTGAAAAAGCGGAGAAACGACGCGACTTAAGTGGAGATCAGACCCTATTGTTTGTTGATGAGATTCATCGTTGGAAT